>NZ_JAGPYR010000010.1:0-174434 GCF_020312125.1 Pseudomonas sp. P135 | reverse complement strand
TCAAGCTGAAGCTAAACGGCTTGAGCCCCGTAAAATACAGGGCTCAGGCGGCGAGCTAAAACTGTCCAACTTTCGGGGGGCAGTCCACTGCGTGGGAATGCAGTTCTCGACGCTCCGCGTCGCAAAAGGACGCGGAGTGTCGAGAACTGCATGCCAACGCGGAGCATCGGCACGCTAGCCGTGGGCCGGATCAGCCCTTGATCAGCGACTCTACCAACTTCACCTGACGATCCAGCGTTGCGCGGTCTACGCTGCGGACCGTGGCGTGTCCTACCTTGCGGCCAGCCTTGAAGGCCTTGCCGTAGTGATGCAGATGGCAGTCTTCGACCGCGATGACCTTGTCCACTGCGGGCACTTCACCGATGAAGTTGAGCATGGCGCTTTCACCGACCTTGGCCGTAGAGCCCAGCGGCAGACCGGCAACCGCACGCAGGTGGTTTTCGAACTGGCTGCACTCGGCGCCTTCGGTGGTCCAGTGACCGGAGTTGTGCACGCGCGGCGCGATCTCGTTGGCTTTCAGGCCACCGTCGACTTCAAAGAATTCGAATGCCAGCACACCCACGTAATCCAGCTGCTTCAGAACGCGGCCGGCGTAGTCCTCGGCCAGTGACTGCAAAGGATGATCGGTGCTGGCGATGGACAGACGCAGGATGCCGCTGTCATGCGTGTTGTGCACCAGCGGGTAGAACCGGGTCTCGCCATCACGCGCACGCACGGCAATCAACGACACTTCACCGCTGAACGGCACGAAGCCCTCCAGCAGGCAGGGCACGCTGCCCAGCTCGGCGAATGTGTCGACCACATCGGCCGCCGAACGCAGGACCTTCTGGCCCTTGCCGTCATAACCCAGGGTGCGGGTCTTGAGCACGGCAGGCAGACCGATGCTGGCTACCGCGGCATCCAGGTCGGCCTGCGACTGGATATCGGCGAATGCCGGCGTCGGGATGTCCAGGTCCTTGAACATGCTCTTTTCGAACCAGCGATCACGCGCAATGCGCAACGCCTCGGCGCTCGGATAGACCGGTACGAACTGTGACAGAAACGCCACGGTCTCGGCGGGAACGCTTTCAAACTCGAAGGTCACCAGATCGACTTCATCCGCCAACTGACGCAGATGATCCAGATCGCCGTAATCGGCACGCAGATGCTCGCCAAGTGCCGCAGCACAGGCGTCCGGCGCGGGATCGAGAAAGGCGAAGTTCATGCCCAGCGGCGTACCTGCCAATGCCAACATGCGGCCCAGCTGGCCGCCACCGATTACACCGATCTTCATGGAAAAACCTCAGGCGTGGCGTGGGTCTGGATTATCCAGGACGCTGTCTGTCTGTTCAGTGCGAAATTTCTTCAGCGCTGCGTGGAATTGCGGGTGCTTTGCGCCAAGGATGCTGGCTGAAAGCAGCGCTGCGTTGATTGCACCCGCCTTGCCGATGGCCAGGGTCGCGACCGGGATACCGGCCGGCATCTGCACGATCGACAACAGCGAATCGACCCCCGAAAGCATCGACGACTGCACCGGAACACCCAGCACAGGCAGGTGGGTCTTGGCAGCGCACATGCCCGGCAAGTGAGCGGCACCGCCGGCACCGGCGATGATCACTTCAATGCCACGGCCTTCCGCTTCGTCGGCGTACTGAAACAGCAGATCCGGTGTGCGGTGAGCTGACACCACCTTGACTTCAAAAGGGATGCCGAGCTTTTCCAGCATATCGGCGGTGTGGCTAAGGGTGGACCAATCGGACTTGGAGCCCATGATCACGCCAACCAGTGCGCTCATCGTCGTGCCTCTCATCGGGCGCCCGCAGGCGCGTCTGAAAACAACAAGCCACGCGGGGGAACCGGCGTGGCTTGTTGTACGAATAATGACCGATTTAACCGGCCAAAGGCCGCGCAGTATACCGCAAAGTGGGGCGTTTAAAGCACCTGCAATCACCTTCTGTCAGCAGCCCTGCAAGACGTCGACGCAGACAGTGCCTGCAGTCCCCAAGGGAGCCTGTGCATCTTACGTCATGACAGCCCATGCCCTACCGTGTCAGGCGCAGAGTGCGACTGTCAGACACAAACAGTATTTGTTTAACTGCCTCGTCGACATTTGAAGTCGCTATTTAACCTGACGCTCAAGGATGAGAACGTACCCATGAAGAACACACTGAAAATCTGGCTGTCACTGGCCGTCTTTTTTTACCTGCCGTTTGCCAGCGCCGGCGGTCCCAATCTGGGACTGTTCCTGATCATGCACGATCAACTTACAAAACATGAACGCGCTGAACTGGCGGACAGCTACTTGAATCCCCTGCTCGCTCAGCTGGAGGAAATCACCGGGCGCAGGACAACGGTCACGTTCATCGAAAACGAACCGGGCCTGACAAACTTCGCCTATCGCGGGGAGAAGCTGGACACTGTGCTCTACCGGTTGTCCAGGGAGAGCATCGAATATGCAAACGCAAAGAACCTGCCGCGCCCTTCGGAGCGGCATAAATATGTGCTGATCACTTCCAATAAAATCAACGGGACAGTACACGGCGTCACGGCAACGAGCCATAACGTCGCAATGGCGTCCCTTAAAGATTACAACACGCTGCCACATGAGGTCGGTCACCTGTTTGGTGCTGAACATGAGGCTGCAACCGGTTTTCCATGCCAGACGACAATGTGGGAAAACTCCACTACATCGATTATCCCCTGCTATTACTTCAGCGACGCCAACAAGGAACTGATCCGCGAATACGTCGACAACCTGTCTGTTCGCTGAGCAATCGGCCTGACGTTATGCCTCACACGCCAGGCCACGCTTGCCTCGTCCTACGAAGCCGCACTCTCAAGCTTGCGCCAAAGCAGACGCACATTGGCCTTGCGCACCAATGCGCAGCGGTACAGGCGAATCTCCAGCGGCACATGCCATTGCGGCCCGCCACACACCACCAGCTCACCGCGCGCCAGTTCGGCGCGCACACTCAGCTGCGGCACCCAGGCGATGCCCAGACCTTCAAGCGCCATGCTTTTCAGGCTGTCAGCCATCGCCGTTTCGTACACCGTGGTGAAGCGCAGATTGCGCTGACGCAGCAACAGGTTCACCGAGCGTCCGAGAAAGGCCCCGGTGCTGTAGGCAAGCAGCGGCACACTGCCCTCACCTTCCATATCGAATAACGGTCGCCCCTCGGCATCGGCGGCACAGACCGGCAACATCTCGGTATGCCCCAGATGCAGCGAGGGGAAGATTTCCGCGTCCATCTGCAGCGCGGCATCGGGATCGTAGAACGCCAGCATCAGGTCACAGCCACCTTCACGTAACGCATGCACCGCATCACCGACGTTGGTCGCCACCAGACGGGTCGCAATGTTCAGCCCCTCGTTGCGCAACTGGGCGATCCAGCGCGGAAAGAACCCCAGCGCCAGCGAATGCGCCGCAGCTACCTGCATCACCTCGCCCTGCCCACCTTCCAAGTGATGCAGATGGCGCACGACTTCGCCCAGTTGCTCAACCACCGTGCGGGCCGTAACCAGAAATAATTGTCCGGCGGCGGTCAGCTCGATGGGGGTACGCGAGCGATTGACCAGCGTCAGCCCCAGCGCCGACTCCAGACTGCGAATCCGCCGGCTGAATGCCGGCTGGGTCACGAAGCGACGCTCGGCGGCCTGAGAAAAGCTGCGAGTGGCGGCCAGGGCGCTGAAATCCTCCAGCCATTTGCTTTCCAGATTCATCAGGTCCTCCCGGACAATGGATGACGGCTTCGACAGGCAATTGCGCATGCCCAGTGGCACCGATTTGCAGCGTCACAGTGGGACGCCCGGCGACGCGGCGCGGATACATGCCCGGACGGCGCAGCAGGAGCGACCAAACGAGCGCACAGGTGCGACATTTTGCCCCCTTTACGCACTGAACGGAATCCAGGTCACACCCTGATTATGCCGTTCTTGCATAGGCCAGCGTTTAACAGCATTGGTCAACCGAGGGCGGCAAGCCCACTATTCGTGGCGTTCCGGCATTGTCCGTGCCTTTTTGAGACTTTTTTTATCATGTCCTCGCCTGCATCATCGCGCATCGAAAAAGACCTGCTTGGTGTTCTCGAAGTACCTGCCAACGCTTATTACGGCATCCAGACCCTGCGAGCGGTGAACAACTTTCACCTCTCCGGCGTGCCACTTTCGCACTACCCGAAACTGGTAGTGGCGCTGGCCATGGTCAAGCAGGCGGCGGCGGATGCAAACCATCAGCTCGGACACCTCAATGCTGCCAAGCATGCGGCCATCAGCGAGGCCTGCGCGCGCCTGATCCGCGGCGACTTCCATGATCAGTTCGTGGTCGACATGATCCAGGGCGGCGCTGGCACGTCCACCAACATGAATGCCAACGAAGTCATCGCCAACATCGCTCTGGAAACCATGGGTTTCGAGAAAGGCGACTACAAACACCTGCACCCCAACAACGATGTCAACATGGCGCAGTCGACCAACGACGCCTACCCCACTGCGATCCGTCTGGGTCTGCTGCTGGGTCACGACGCCCTGCTCGCCAGCCTGTCCAGCCTGATTCAGGCGTTCGCCGCCAAGGGCGAAGAATTCAACCACGTGCTGAAGATGGGCCGTACCCAGTTGCAGGACGCCGTTCCGATGACTCTGGGTCAGGAATTCCGCGCCTTCGCCACCACCCTGACCGAAGACCTCAACCGCCTGCGCAGCCTGGCCCCCGAGCTGTTGACCGAAGTGAACCTGGGCGGAACCGCCATCGGTACCGGCATCAACGCCGACCCCGGCTATCAGAAGCTGGCGGTCGATCGTCTGGCGCTCATCAGCGGCCAGCCTCTGGTGCCTGCCGCCGACCTGATCGAAGCGACCTCAGACATGGGCGCCTTCGTGCTGTTCTCGGGCATGCTCAAGCGTACTGCGGTCAAGCTGTCGAAAATCTGCAACGACCTGCGCCTGCTGTCCAGCGGCCCGCGCACCGGCATCAACGAAATCAACCTGCCGGCACGCCAGCCAGGCAGCTCGATCATGCCCGGCAAGGTCAACCCGGTGATCCCGGAAGCGGTCAATCAGGTGGCTTTCGAAATCATCGGCAACGACCTGTCGCTGACCATGGCTGCCGAAGGCGGACAATTGCAGCTCAACGTGATGGAGCCGCTGATCGCCTACAAGATCTTCGACTCGATCCGCCTGCTGCAGCGCGCCATGGACATGCTGCGCGAGCACTGCATCGTCGGCATCACGGCCAACGAACAGCGCTGCCGCGAGCTGGTCGAGCATTCGATCGGTCTGGTCACCGCCCTGAACCCTTACATCGGTTACGAGAACTCCACCCGTATCGCCCGCATCGCGCTGGAAACCGGCCGCGGCGTGCTGGAACTGGTGCGTGAGGAAGGTCTGCTCGACGACGCCATGCTCGACGACATCCTGCGCCCGGAAAACATGATCGCTCCGCGTCTGGCCCCCTTGAAGGCCTGACAGGAATGACCTGCGCAACCTGCTCACCAGATTGAGGGCCTAGACACCCCTCAATTTTTTGAGGGTCTGGGAGTGATTCTCCAGACCCTTTTTTTTGCCTGCAGCAAAGGGCTCCGACACTGGACCCAGAGCCTTCGGCACCCTACTTTTGCGGAGCCATCCGTGGAAGTATTCATTCATCGTCGCGAATGAAGAATCAGCCGTCCAAGAAAGCGACTACAGACGTAAAAACTTTGCACCGGTATAGTGCGCCCCCTCAAAAGTAGCGAGGAATAACAAAAATGCTGGAAATGATTAACGACTTTCTCTCCGGTAAGGTACTGATCGTCCTTATCGTAGGCCTGGGTAGTTACTTCACGATCCGCTCGCGTTTCGTTCAGTTTCGACACTTTTTCCACATGTTCTCGGTTTTTCGCGACAGTCTGCGCAGCAGCGCGGGACAATTGAGTTCGTTTCAGGCCCTGATGCTCAGCCTGGCGGGCCGCGTCGGTGCCGGTAACATCGCAGGCGTCGGCATTGCCGTGACGCTCGGCGGGCCGGGTGCCGTGTTCTGGATGTGGGTGACCGCACTGGTCGGCATGGCCAGCAGCTTCATCGAGTGTTCACTCGCTCAGCTCTACAAGCGCAAGGATTCCGAAGGCCAGTTCCGTGGCGGTCCGGCGTTCTACATCCAGCACGGTCTGGGCAAGCGCTGGCTGGGCATGGTCATGGCCGTACTGCTGCTGGTGACCTTCGGTTTTGCTTTCAACGGCCTGCAATCGCACGCTGTGACCGACTCGCTGAAAAGCGCGTTCAACGTCGACACCCGAACCACCGGCATCTGCCTGGTCGTGCTGCTGGGCCTGGCGTTCGTCGGCGGCATCAAGCGTATCGCGGCGATTTCCGACCTGCTGGTTCCGGTCAAGACCCTGATCTACATCGCGGTCACCATCTACGTCATCGTCCTGCAGATCGACCACGTTCCCGGCATGCTGATGACCATCGTCAGAAGCGCCTTCGGCCTTGATCCGGTCTTCGGCGGCCTGATCGGCAGCGCGATCGTGATGGGCGTCAAACGTGGCGTCTTCGCCAACGAAGCCGGTCTGGGCAGTGCTCCCAACGTGGCTGCCGTGGCACAGGTCGAGCACCCGGTGGCACAGGGCGTGGTTCAGGCGTTCAGCGTGTTCCTCGACACCTTCGTGATCTGCACCTGCACCGCCTTGCTGATTCTTCTGTCCGGTATCTACGACATCGGCTACGACGGCAACGGCATCGTTCTGGCACAGAACTCGCTGGCAGCCGTGGTCGGAGACTGGGGCCGGGTGTTTATCAGCGTAGCGCTGGCACTGTTCGTCTTCACCTCGATTCTCTACAACTACTACCTGGGCGAAAACAGCCTGCGGTTCCTGTTCGGCGAGAAGATGCAGACCATCATCATCTACCGCATCGCGGTACTGGTATTGATCATGTGGGGTGCCGTCGTCGACCTGAAAGATGTACTGGCATTCGCCGACATCACCATGACCATGCTGGCGTTCGTCAACCTGATCGCCCTCGCCATGCTGTTCAAAGTCGTCAAGCGCATTTTGAATGACTACGATGCGCAACGTCGGGCCGGGGTCAAGACGCCGGTGTTCGATTCCAGTCAGTTCCCTGATCTGGACCTGGACCGCAACGCATGGCCAGCCAATCCGACCCGTCAGTCGACGCAGGATGCCGAAGCGGCAGCCAAGCCTGCGCCCGAAGCACGATAACCACCGCGACACTACGCCGGAGAAGAGCCATGCCTGATGACGCACAACAACCCGCCCAACGCGTGATGGTTCTTTACACCGGCGGCACCATCGGCATGCAGGCCAGCGCCAACGGCTTGGCACCGGCCTCCGGTTTCGAAGCGCGAATGGCCGGGCAACTGGCCGAGCACCCGGAACTGGTGGTGCCGCAGTGGCGCTTTCGCGAGATGGCGCCGCTGATCGACAGCGCCAACATGACGCCTTCCTACTGGCTGCGCCTGCGCGCGGCGGTGATCGAGGCGGTTGAGGTCGACGGCTGCGATGCGGTGCTGGTCCTGCATGGCACCGACACCCTGGCGTACAGCGCAGCGGCGATGTGCTTCCAGTTGTTGGGGTTCAGCGCGCCGGTGCTGTTCACCGGTTCGATGCTGCCTGCCGGCGTGCAGGACAGCGATGCCTGGGAAAACGTCAACGGCGCTCTGCTGGCGCTGGGTTCGGGTCTGGTGTCAGGCGTTCAGCTGTATTTCCACGGGCAACTGATGACACCCGTACGCTGCGCGAAAATTCGCAGCTTCGGTCGTCAACCCTTCGCACCGCTGCAACGCTCGCGGGGTGGCCATGCGGTGATTTCGCTCCCTGACGCACTGAACTATCGCCAGACGAAGACACTGGCAGAAGTGGCGGTATTGCCGCTGTTTCCCGGTGTCGGTGCTGCCCAGCTGGACGGTCTGATCAACAGTGGTATCCGCGGTCTGGTGCTCGAATGCTTCGGCAGCGGCACCGGCCCCAGTGACGATCCGCAATTTCTGGCCAGTCTGGAGAACGCACGAGCGCTGGGTATCTGTGTGGTAGCGATTACCCAGTGCCATGAGGGCGGTGTCGAACTTGATGTCTACGAAGCGGGCAGCCGTCTGCGCGGTGCAGGCGTGCTCTCCGGTGGTGGCATGACCCGTGAAGCAGCGCTCGGCAAACTGCATGCGCTGCTGGGCGCCGGCCTGACGACCGAAGAGGTCCGCCGCCTGGTCGAACTGGACCTGTGCGGCGAGCTGCGTTAAGCGGCTGCCTCTGCTTTACCCGAGGCGTCACGCACTCGCGCGACGCCTCACCCCTTCATGAAGCCTTGCATTCTTCCTGCGCGCCCCTGAGCATCGAATCCAGATTGCGCTCGATGTTTTCGCACAACGCCGTCATCTGAATCTCATGTTCACTGGCACGGAACGGGCTCTGCAGGTCGGTGCCGATCTTCTCGATCGCCAACAGCATGAAACCCACCACCGTCGACGCCAGTGGCGTGAACCAGCCAAGGGTCTCCACCAGGCCAATCGGTACGATCAGACAGAACAGCGTGATGAACAGGCGCGGAAAGGCCACGTACGGATAAGGCAACGGTGTATTGGCAATACGCTCCATGCCGCCCTGACAATTGGAGATATCCACCATGGTCGACTCCAGACGCGCCAGACGAATGCTGTCGAGCCGCCCGGCCTGATACTCCTTGGCCAACAGCGCCGCCGACGTATTGAGCAGGTCGTTAGGAAAATTGTTGGTGTCGTGACGACGTTCGAATTCCTCGCGAGGGATCAGCATCTGCACCTCGTCACCACACTTGGCGCCCTTCAGGTGCGCAGACAGGCACTTCACATAGGCGACGTGACGACGCAACAGCGTGGCCTTGACCGGGTTGATCCCGTCGTCATCCTCGACCAGCGTCAGCACTTGCCGAGCGAAGCTGCGTGAACTGTTGACCAGCGCACCCCACAGCGTCCTGGCTTCCCACCAGCGGTTATAGGCACTTGAATTGCGAAAGCTGGTCAGCACCACCAGCGCCGAGCCCAGCAGGGTCAACGGCATGGACGGCAAGGTGATCTTGCGTTCCAGGTAGAGCATGAAGTCGACCGTGACAATCACGTCCCAGATCAACAGCCAGAAAAGCGACCATCCTACATAGCCGATGGTCTTGCCGAGAAAACGGATTTTCGAAATGATCGTTTGCTGCAAAAGAACCACCCCATCGAAAAATAAGCGAACCGCATACGCACAGTTACCGCATGGCCTTTGAATACGAAACCGGCAGTTGGTTCGCAAGCGGCCCGCTTATCTCGGGGTTTCAGACGTTTTCAGCAGCCATTAAGAGCCACCTGAGGACGCTCGCCGGTGAAGAAAACCGGCCGCAGGCGGACACCGATCACGTTACCGGCGTAGGCCGCCACCAGCCACAGCCAGCCGTGCAGGCTGCCGGAGGCAATGCCGCTGAAGTACGCACCGATGTTGCAGCCGTAGGCCAGGCGCGAGCCGTAGCCGAGCAACAGGCCGCCGATGACTGCCGCCACCAGAGAGCGCGTGGGGATGTCGAGGCTGGGCGCAAAACGACCCGCCAGGCCTGCCGCCAGCAAGGCACCGAGCATGATGCCGATGTCCATCACACTGGTGATGTCTTCCCACACCGGAGCCGCCAGCGCCTTGGCGTTCGCAGCGCTCTGCCAGAACACCCAACTGCCGACGTCCACGCCCAGACCACTGGCCGCTTTCGCGCCCCACAGCGCGAACGCCGAGGTGATGCCCCACGGGCGACCGGCCAACGCCAGCGTTGCGTAATTGAGCAGTGCCAGCGCGACAGCGCCCCAGACCAGAATCCACGGCCCGCGCAGCACGCGACTCAGGCCACGATGGTCCGTGGCTGGCGGCACTTCAAGCTGGCCGTGACGGCGCTTTTCGAGCTTGACGGTCACCAGCGCGATCAAGCCGAACAGCGCCAGATTGACCAGCAGCGCAGGCAGCACGCCGAAGGTCTTGACCACCGACACCGCCGGGAACGAAGGCAGGGCAAACCACCAGTCGACGTGATGGGTGGCAATCAGTGAGCCGAGGATGAAAAACAGCAGCGTCACCAGCATCCGCGCGTTGCCACCACCGGCAGTGAACAGTGTGCCGGACGCACAGCCACCGCCCAGCTGCATGCCGATGCCGAAAATGAACGCGCCGACGACGACCGAAACCCCGGCAGGCGCAACCAGGCCGGTGACTGGCTGGCCGAACAGCGTGCCCGCACCGAGTGCCGGGAAAAACAGCACCACAGCGACCGCCAGCATGACCATTTGCGCGCGCAGGCCAGCACCCCGCCGCTCGCGGATGAACACCCGCCACGCCGAGGTGAAACCGAATGCCGCGTGATACAGCGTTACGCCCAACGCCGCGCCGACGATCCACAGCATCACCTGGCGGGTGCCGACACTGAGCAGAAGGAACTGGGCACCCATCAGCAGCAGGAACAGCGCAGCCAGCGGCGCGCCGAACTTGCGTCCGGGTGTTGCAGTAAGAGAGTTGTTCATGGGTATCTCAAGGACAGGTAACAGTAAGCGCAGATTATACGCCTGCCAACGGGACTACTCGGACCAGGCCTCGCGCAGCCTGTTCAATGCATCGAGCATTTCGTCCTCGGGCACTGCGGCAAAGCCCAGTACCAGCCCGGCGCGGTTATCCACAGGCTCAGTGGAGTCAGGCAGCCAGTAATCACTCAGGGCATTCATTTCGACACCGACGCCATTGGCCTTGGCAATCAGCGCCTGCTCGCGCGCCACGCTGTCGACCTTGACCATGACATGCAGCCCGGCAACCACTCGGGGCATTGCCGAGCATCCCGGGATATCGGCAGGCCAGTTATCCAGCAGCACATTGCGACGACCGAGCGCCGCACGGCGCATGCGACGTATGTGTCGTTGAAAATGACCCGACGCAATGAATTGCGCCATGACCGCCTGAACCCCTATTTCGGTATGACGCATGTCCACGGCCTTGCGCTGGCTGAACACCGGCACCAGTGGCTCTGGCAACACCAGATACCCAAGGCGCAGCGCCGGGAAGGCGATTTTGCCAAACGTCCCGACGTACAGCACTCGCGCGTTGCGGTCGAGCGCGGCCAGGGGGGCCAAGGGTGAACCGCTGTAGCGATACTCACCGTCGTAATCATCCTCGACGATCCAGCCCTTGTGCCTCTCGGCCCAGGCCAGCAATTCCAGGCGCCGCGCCAGGCTCATCACCACGCCGGTCGGGTATTGGTGTGAAGGCGTCACGTAGGCCAGTCGACAGTCTGCCTGCTCAAGGTCGGCGCAACGCATGCCCTCGTTATCCACAGCCACGCCGTGCAATCGAGCACCTGCCAGTGCAAACGCATGACCGGCCGCCCGATAACCCGGATTCTCCACGGCAACGCCCTCGCCCGGCGTCAGAAGCAACTGTGCACAAAGGCTGATCGCATGCTGCGCGCCACTGGTGATCACAATTTGCTCAGCACTGCACGGCAGCCCACGCGATGAGCGCAGGTAGACCGCGATCAATTCGCGTAACCGCGGGTCTCCCGCTGCCGACCCATAACCGAGCTGGGCACGGTCCGGCTTGCGCCAAAAAGCGGCATACAGCTTGCCCCACAAGGCAAAGGGGAAAAGATCGAACGCCGGAACGCCTACCCGAAAGGCTCGTGGCTGACCCGCCGGAGGTTCATGCAGATGATGTTTTTCAAGCAGCGCCAGTGCCGGGCTGTGGATAACTTCACAGCAGGAATCCGACGGCATTTCAGCCGCGATTGTGGACAAACCTGTGCGTAACCCTGTGGATACACCTGTGGGTAAGTTGGTGGATAGTTTTTTACGGCTCGCACGCCGAGACGCATCGCCTGGTTCCGCGAGCTGCGCAACATAGGTACCGTCGCCAACGCGTCCTTCGATGAAACCCTCGGCATACAGCTGGTCATAGGCGCGTATGACGCTGTTACGGGAGATGCCCAGTGAATGCGCCAGATCGCGACTGGCTGGCAGACGCGTGCCGCCGCTCAGACGCCCATCGAGGACCTGCTGGCGCAACAACCCATAAAGCTGCTTGCTCAGGCCCTGATTCGGGTTCAGCGCGATACCAGTGAGGGTGGACGCAAACGCAACGGGGAGATCAGGCATGCATTGGCCCTGTTAAAACGATCAAAAATGGATCTTACATCAGACCAATGCCTTGCCTACGATCCTGTCACTCGCCAAGGAACAGTCCCCATGTACATCCCTGCCGCTTTCAACGATAACGACACGCCGAGCCTGCACCAGCAGATGGAGCAGACGCGCCTGGCGATCCTGGTCACCGACGGCGCAGAAGGATTGCAGGCAACCCACCTGCCGCTGCTGTTGCGCCGCGATGAAGGTTCGTATGGCACGCTTTACGGGCATCTGGCCAAAGCCAATCCGCAATGGCAGCAACTGAGCTCAGGTGCCGAAGCACTGGTGATTTTTCCTGGCGGCGATGCCTACGTGAGCCCGTCGTTCTATCCGAGCAAGAGGGAGCATGGCAAGGTCGTACCCACGTGGAACTATGTGGCCGTGCATGCTTATGGGCAGGCCGAGGTTTTCACCGACGCCGCGCAATTGCATCAATTGCTGGCTGACCTGACCCATCGCCATGAATCCGACCGAGCGCAACCCTGGTCCATTGACGATGCGCCAGCGGACTACATCGCGAAGATGCTCGGAGCGATTGTCGGATTCGCCATTCCGGTGCAGCGGCTGCAGGGCAAACGTAAACTCAGTCAGAATCGCAGCGCTGCGGACATAGCCGGTGTGCGCGACGGCCTTGCCGCAAGCCAGGATGCAAATGACCAACACATCGCTCGCCTGATGAGCGAAGGGAGCAGCTCATGACCGATATCCGGATTCGCCGCGTTACCGTCGACGATCATCACGCGTGGCTGCCTCTGTGGCAGGCCTACCTGCGCTTTTACAACACCGAGTTGGCCGAAGGCGTCAGCGAGAACACCTGGCAACGCCTTGTGGACCCGAACGAGCCGACTCACTCGGCGCTCGCCTGGCGGGGTGACGAGGCGGTGGGCATGGTGAACTTCATCTACCATCGCTCCAACTGGAGCATCAACAACGCCTGTTACCTGCAGGATCTGATCGTCGCCCCCGAAAAACGCGGGACAGGCATCGGCAGGCAACTGATCGAGTTTGTCTACGCCACGGCCAAGGCAGACGGTTGCGACAAGGTGCACTGGCTGACCCACGAAACCAACGCCACGGCCATTCAGTTGTACGAGCGAATCGCCGAACGGCCCGGCCTCATACAATTTCGTAAAGCACTCTGAAACAGGAAGTGACTGATGTCCGACACCCTGCTGGACTGGCAAGCCGCTGCACTGCCCACGGCCCATACACTGACAGGCCGTTTCATTCGCCTGGAAAAACTCGATGCCGCGCGTCACGCCGATGACCTGTGGGCGGCACTCGAAGGTCCGAATGCGGACCCGAAGCTGTGGGATTATCTGCCGTACGGGCCGTTCAGTGACCGTGGCGCATTTGGTGCGTGGCTGGTCGGGCACCAGGCGGCCACCGATCCGTGGTTTTACACCGTGGTCGATCAGCAGACCAATAAGGCCGAAGGCGTCATCAGCCTGATGTCGATCGTCGCTGCCCATGGGCGTATCGAGATAGGTCATGTCACCTTCGGCGCGGCCATGCAACGCACGCCCAAAGGCACCGAAGCCATTTACCTGCTGGCCAGAGAGATTTTCGCACTGGGCTATCGCCGCCTGGAGTGGAAGTGCAACGCCAACAACGCCCGCTCCAAACGCGCTGCCGAGCGATTCGGCTTCAGCTACGAAGGCACCTTCCGCCAGCACATGGTGGTCAAAGGCCAGAGCCGGGATACCGAGTGGTATTCGATCCTCGATAGCGAATGGCCTGAGCGGCAGAACGCCTTTGCGCGCTGGCTGGCTGTGGATAACTTCAAAAACGGGCAACAGATCAAGGGGCTTGAGGCGTTTCGGTAATCCTGAGGACGCAGAGCGTCCAGAACTGCATTCCCACGCTGGAGCGTGCGGAACGATAGTCGTGACCACTGGCCGCACCTGCACAGAATAAAAAAAGGGAAGCCACGAGTGCTTCCCTGAGGTAAACCTTTGGATGATGCGCGGGTGTCAGCTCAACCTTCGATCTCGATCAGCACTTCGCCCGGATTGACGCGGTCGCCCTTGGCGACGTGGATGGCGACGACCTTGCCGGCGACCGACGCCTGAACCTCGGTCTCCATCTTCATCGCTTCAGTGATCAGCACTGCCTGACCGGCCTTGACCACATCGCCCTCCTTGACCAGCACATCGACGATGTTGCCGGGCATGGTGGTGCTGACGTCGCCCGGTGCGTGGGCCTGCTTGCGTTTGCTGGCCCCGCCGCCGACAAATTCGTTGAGCGGCTCGAACACCACCTCTTCCGGCATGCCGTCTATGGTCAGGTAGAAGTGGCGCTTGCCCTCGGCCTTGACGCCCACACCGGTGATGTCGACCCTATAGGTTTCGCCGTGCACATCAATAACGAACTCGGTCGGCACGCCCTCACCGCCGGCCCTGGCCACGCTTCCGGCTTCGGGAATCGGCAGCAGCACTTCCGGCGCCAGCGTCCCGGCTGCACGTTCCTCAAGGAACTTGCGGCCAATGTCCGGGAACATGGCAAACGTCAGCACGTCCTCTTCGGACTTGGCCAGCGCGCCGATATCAGCCCTTAGCTTGGTCATCTCCGGCTTGAGCAGGTCGGCCGGACGAACATCGATCAGCTCTTCATTGCCGATCGCCTGACGACGCAGTTTTTCATCCACCTGACCCGGCGCCTTGCCGTAGCCGCCTTGCAGGTAAAGCTTCACTTCATTGGTGATGGTTTTGTAACGCTCCCCGGCCAACACATTGAAGAACGCCTGGGTACCGACGATCTGCGAGGTCGGGGTTACCAGCGGCGGATAGCCGAGGTCTTTGCGCACGCGCGGAATTTCAGCCAGCACTTCGCTCATGCGGTTGAGTGCGCCCTGCTCCTTCAACTGATTGGCCAGGTTGGAAATCATCCCGCCTGGCACCTGGTTAACCTGTACCCGGGTGTCGACTGCAGTAAATTCGCTCTCGTACTGATGATATTTCTTACGCACCGCGTAGAAGTACAGACCGATTTCCTGCAGCAGCTCCAGGTCCAGCCCGGTGTCGAACTCGCTGCCCTTGAGCGCAGCCACCATCGATTCGGTGCCCGGATGGCTGGTGCCCCAGGCAAAGCTGGAGATCGCCGTGTCGATATGGTCTGCGCCGTTTTCAATCGCCTTGAGCTGACACATGGCGGCCAGACCGGCCGTGTCATGCGAGTGGATGAACACCGGCAGCGACTGCTCGGCCTTCAGCGCCTTGACCAGCTCACCCGTGGCATAAGGCGTCAACAGGCCGGCCATGTCCTTGATCGCCACTGAGTCACAGCCCATGGCTTCCATCTGCCGGGCCTGCGCCACGAAGGCCTCGATGGTGTGCACCGGGCTGGTGGTATAAGCAATAGTGCCCTGCGCATGTTTGCCCGCCGCTTTCACCGCCTCGATGGCAACCCGCAGGTTACGCACGTCGTTCATGGCATCGAAAATACGGAACACATCAATACCGTTGACCGCCGCCTTGGCGACGAACGCCTTGACCACGTCATCGCTGTAGTGCCGATAGCCCAGCAGGTTCTGGCCACGCAGGAGCATCTGCAACCGGGTATTGGGCAAGGCCGCACGCAGCTGGCGCAGGCGTTCCCACGGGTCTTCCTTGAGAAAACGCACGCAGGCATCGAAGGTGGCGCCGCCCCAGACTTCCAGCGACCAGTAGCCGACCTGGTCGAGCTTGTCGCAGATCGGCAGCATGTCTTCGGTACGCATGCGCGTCGCCAGCAACGATTGGTGAGCGTCACGCAGGATGGTGTCGGTTACAAAGATCTTCTTGGTCATGGGTAGTCCTTTCGAGCTGCAAGTTGTCAGCTGCAAGCTTCAAGTAAGAGCGACTCGGCTTTTACTTGCGGCTGGTAGCTTGAAACTTGCAGCTGCTTATTCATAAGCCTGCATGGGCGGCAATGGCGGCGGCGATGGCCAGGGCCAGCTCTTCGGGTTTGCGTTTGATCGAATAATTGGTCAGCTCGGGATGGCTCTCGACAAAGCTGGTGTTGAACTCACCGCTGCGAAACTCCGGGTTGCGGAGGATTTCCTGGTAGTAGGCAGCCGTGGTCTTGACCCCTTGCAGGCGCATGTCATCGAGCGCACGCAGGCCGCGGTCCATGGCCTCTTCCCAGGTCAACGCCCAGACAATCAGCTTCAGGCACATCGAGTCATAGAACGGCGGAATGGTGTAGCCGGTATAGATCGCCGTGTCGGTACGCACGCCAGGCCCGCCGGGCGCGTAATAACGGGTGATCTTGCCGAAGCTGGGCAGGAAGTTGTTCTTCGGGTCCTCGGCGTTGATCCGGAACTGCAGGGCAAAACCGCGATGGATAATGTCTTCCTGCTTGACCGACAGCGGCAGACCGGAGGCGATACGGATCTGCTCGCGAACGATATCAATGCCGGTGATTTCTTCGGTGATGGTGTGCTCGACCTGCACCCGGGTGTTCATTTCCATGAAGTACACCTCGCCCTCGGCGAGCAGAAACTCCACGGTGCCGGCGTTCTCGTAACCGACGGCCTTGGCCGCACGTACCGACAGATCGCCGATGTAGGCGCGCTGTTCGGGGGTCAACTGCGGGCTGGGAGCAATTTCGATGAGCTTCTGGTTGCGTCGCTGAATCGAACAGTCGCGCTCGAACAGGTGCACCACGTTGCCGAAGCTGTCGCCCAGAATCTGCGCTTCAATGTGCTTGGGATTGACGATGCATTTCTCGAGAAAGACTTCTGCCGAACCGAAGGCCTTGGTCGCTTCGGAAATCACCCGCGGGAAGGCCTGCTCGAGCTCTTCACGGCTGTTGCAGCGGCGGATGCCACGTCCACCGCCTCCGGAGGTGGCCTTGAGCATCACCGGGTAACCGATACGCTCGCCCTCGGCCAGCGCCTCATCGATATCTGCCACGTTGCCTTCGGTGCCGGGCGTGACCGGCACGCCGGCCTTGATCATGCTGCGCCGGGCCTCGGTCTTGTCCCCCATGCGGCGAATCACTTCTGCCGAGGGACCGATGAATTTGATCCCTCGCTCGGCACAGATATCGGCCAGTTCGGCATTCTCGGAAAGAAAGCCATAACCGGGATGCAACGCATCGCAGCCGGTCTCCACTGCCAGATTCACCAATTTACGCGGGTTCAGGTAACCCGCCAGAGGTTCGGCACCAATGCTGTAGGCTTCGTCGGCACGTTTGACATGCAAGGCATGCCGGTCCGCTTCGGAAAAGATCGCCACCGAGCGAATGCCCATCTCGGCGCATGCACGCACGATGCGAACGGCAATCTCCCCGCGGTTGGCGATCAGAATTTTTGTTATCACTGACGTTTCCCTCGACCCACACTTGTAACCGTGTATGTGACTGAATGTCGCAGGGCCACCCTATGCCGAATCGAGGATTAACAAAAATGAGTAAAAGTTGGGAGGTGCATAAGTAAAAGC
Source organism: Pseudomonas sp. P135 (assembly GCF_020312125.1). NCBI lineage: Bacteria > Pseudomonadati > Pseudomonadota > Gammaproteobacteria > Pseudomonadales > Pseudomonadaceae > Pseudomonas > Pseudomonas sp. P135. The sequence continues at coordinate 156,884 of NZ_JAGPYR010000010.1, read as the reverse complement.
TTATAGTTGAGGCTTCAGCAGCGTCAGGAAGCTTTTATAAATGCGTAAGTCATTGATGCGTATGACATTGCGTCAGTTGCGCATTTTCAATGAAGTGTGCGATCTGCGCTCCTACAGCCGTGCGGCCGAAGAGATGTCGCTGACACAGCCCGCTGTCAGCCTGCAGATTCGCCAGCTCGAAGAGCTGATCGGCCAGCCGCTGTTCGAATACGTCAGCAAAAAGCTCTACCTGACCGAAGCGGCGCAAGCGCTACAACAGGCCAGTCGGGATATTTTCGGGCGCCTGGAAAGTCTCGACATGCAGCTTTCCGACATGCAGGGCTCGCTGCAGGGCCAGTTGAAGCTCGCCGTCGAGTCGAGCTGCAAGTACTTCATCCCTCACCTGTTCGCCGCCTTCAAGCGCCAGCACCCGGAAGTCAGCCTGAGCCTGATGGTGGTCAATCGCGCGCAAGTCATCAGGCGCCTGTCGGATAACCGCGATGATCTTGTGGTGATGTCGGCAGTGCCGCTGGACATGGGCCTGGAGTTCCTGCCGTTCCTGAATAACCCGATTGTCGCCGTCGCGCCGCCTGACCATCCGCTGAGCAGCCGCGCGACGCTGAATCTGAAAGATCTGGAGCCATGGCCACTACTGACCCGGGAAACAGGATCGGGCACACGTCGGGCCTGCGAGGAGTTTTTCAAGGAGAAGCGCGTGCATTTCACGCAGACGCTGGAAGTCTCCTCCAGCGAAGCACAACGTGAATGCGTGGTTGCCGGGCTGGGCCTGGCGATGCTGACCCGACACGCGGTCTGCCAGGAACTCGCCACAGGCGCCCTGGTGGAGCTGCCCGTGGCGGAGTTGCCGCTGTATCGCAGCTGGTGTGTTGCTCAGGCCGGGGACAAACGCCTTTCACCCGTGGCACATGCGTTTCTTGCGTTCATCCGCAGTGAACGTGCGCAGATCAGCCAGCTTGTCGAGCGTTTCGACGGTCGACCGCGGGCAACTTGATCGCCTGCCAGACGGCGTTGTCCATGCCGTCCATGTAGTCGCACAACTCCTGATTGAGCTGACGTGCCTCGCTGTAGCTTTCAATTGCCCGACGAAACTCCATGCGACGCTGATCTTCCTGCTGACGGCGGGTTTTCACGGTGCTGGTAGGTAAATCATCGTAATGCCGAGCCATGTCCTGTCTCCCAATACGTTTTGTGGGAGCACCAGAATGGAGCGTGACAGTGACAGTCAGGCGGCACGCAGGTGACAGATCGATGAAATTTGATGTAACGGGATCGGCTCAGTCTTCGTGGGTCTTGATCGACTTCGGTGACAGGCGCAAGCCGCGCAGGCTGCGTTTGACGCTCTTGAGGTGGTTGACCAGACCTGGGCCGCGGGCCATTGCGACGCCCATCGCCAGCACATCAATGACCACCAGGTGCGCGATGCGAGAAGTCAGCGGCGTGTAGATTTCGGTGTCTTCATGCACGTCGATGGCCAGGTTGACCGAAGACAGCTCGGCAAGTGGCGTCTGGCTGGGGCACAGCGTGATCAGCGTCGCGCCGCTCTCGCGGACCAGATTGGCGGTGATCAGCAAATCCTTCGAGCGACCTGACTGCGAAATGCACACCGCGACATCCGTCGGCTTGAGCGTGACAGCTGACATCGCCTGCATGTGCGGATCGGAATACGCCGCAGCGGTCAGCAGTAGACGAAAGAATTTGTGCTGCGCATCAGCGGCCACTGCGCCGGACGCGCCAAACCCGTAGAACTCGACCCGATTGGCCCCGGCCATGGCCGTGACCGCCAGTTGCAGCGCATGGGGGTCGAGGTTTTCGCGCACTTCCATGAGCGTGTGCAGCGTGGTGTCGAAAATCTTCAGGCTGTAGTCGGCAACCGAATCGTCTTCGTGAATCGCGAACTGTCCAAAACTTGCGCCCGCCGCGAGGCTCTGCGCCAGCTTGAGCTTGAGGTCCTGAAACCCGGTGCAGCCAATGGCCCGGCAAAAACGTACGATGGTCGGCTCACTGATACCGACGCTGTGCGCCAGGTCTGCCATGGAACTGTGCATCACGGCCGCAGGGTCGAGCAGCACATGGTCAGCTACCTTGAGCTCCGATTTGCGCAGCAGATTACGTGACTGGGCGATGTGTTGCAGCAGATTCAAGGGGCAGACTCGGCAAAAGAGAAGTGGGCTGGGTTGTAGCTTTCTTGTAGTTATACTACATGACCTGCCAGCCGCCCAGTTAAACGAAGCTGTCACGGGCTGGCTGTGCTGGCTTTATCAGCGGCATTTGTGGGAATAATCCTACATTAGGCCGGATTCCCTGTCAGACCCTGACTGTTCACGAATAACGGTAGACGCAACGCATTCGCTCCCGGCGACAGGCGACGACCGGTCGTCAGCGCCTCCGCCATTTTTATTGCCTGACGCAAAGCATGGTTTGCCCGTCATCGCGCGGCACCCTAGAATGCGCTGATGCGCGATGATCTCTCTCTTCTTCTGAATTCCCTCAACGATGCCCAACGTCAGGCCGTAGCTGCCTCTCTGGGTCGTCAGTTGGTTCTGGCTGGTGCTGGCTCCGGCAAAACCCGTGTGCTGGTGCATCGCATCGCCTGGCTGATGCAGGTCGAGCAAGCCTCCCCGCATTCGGTCCTGTCGGTGACGTTCACCAACAAGGCCGCCGCCGAGATGCGCCACCGTATCGAGCAGCTGATGGGCATCAGCCCGGCTGGCATGTGGGTGGGCACCTTCCACGGTCTGGCCCACCGCCTGTTGCGTGCGCACTGGCAGGAAGCCGGGCTGGTACAGACCTTCCAGATTCTCGACAGCGACGACCAGCAACGTCTGGTAAAGCGCGTGATGCGCGAGCTGGGCCTGGACGAACAACGCTGGCCTGCACGTCAGGCCCAGTGGTTCATCAATGGTCAGAAAGACGAAGGCCTGCGCCCGAAACATATTCAGGCCAGCGGCGACCTGTTCCTGACCACCATGAAAAGCGTTTACGAAGCCTACGAGATCGCCTGCCAGCGAGCCGGCGTCATCGACTTCTCCGAACTGCTGCTACGCGCACTCGACCTGTGGCGCGATAACCCGGGTTTGCTGGCGCATTATCAGCGCCGCTTCCGTCACGTCCTGGTGGACGAGTTCCAGGACACCAACGCCGTGCAGTACGCCTGGCTGCGCCTGCTTGCCCAGGGGGGTGACAGCCTGATGGTGGTCGGCGACGACGATCAGTCCATTTACGGCTGGCGTGGCGCGAAGATCGAGAACATCCACCAGTATTCCTCTGACTTCCCGGACACCGAAGTCATCCGCCTGGAGCAGAACTACCGCTCCACGGCGAGCATCCTCAAGGCCGCCAATGGCTTGATCATCAATAACAGTGGTCGCCTGGGCAAGGAATTGTGGACCGACGTCGGCGATGGCGAGCTGATCAATCTGTACGCCGCGTTCAACGAGCACGATGAAGCGCGTTACGTGGTCGAGACCATCGAGAGCGCGCTGAAAACCGGTATTTCGCGCAACGATATCGCCATTCTGTACCGCTCCAACGCCCAGTCGCGGGTGCTTGAAGAAGCCCTGCTGCGTGAGCGTATTCCGTACCGCATCTACGGCGGACAGCGCTTCTTCGAGCGTGCCGAAATCAAGAACGCCATGGCCTACATGCGCTTGCTGGAAGGCCGTGGCAACGATGCGGCACTGGAGCGGGTGATCAACGTGCCGGCGCGCGGCATCGGCGAAAAGACCGTCGAAGCGATTCGCGAGCATGCGCGTCATGCCGATGTGTCCATGTGGGAAGCCATGCGCCTGCTGGTGGCCAACAAGGGCCTGACCGGACGCGCCGCCACTGCCCTGGGCGGTTTCATCGAGCTGATCGAGAACCTCGCGGCCAAGGTCATGGAAATGCCGCTGCACCTGATGACCCAGACGGTGATCGAACAGTCCGGGCTGATTACCTATCACGAGCAGGAAAAAGGCGAGAAAGGTCAGGCGCGGGTAGAAAACCTTGAGGAACTGGTCAGCGCTGCGCGTGCCTTCGAGAATCACGAAAGCGAAGAAGACCTGACGCCACTGGCAGCGTTCCTGGGGCATGCCTCGCTGGAAGCGGGCGACACCCAGGCGCAGGAGCATGAAGACAGCATTCAGCTGATGACCCTGCACAGCGCCAAGGGCCTGGAATTCCCGCATGTGTTCCTGGTGGGCATGGAGGAAGGGCTGTTCCCGCACAAGATGAGCCTGGAAGAACCGGGCCGTCTTGAAGAGGAACGGCGTCTAGCCTATGTCGGCATCACCCGGGCCATGAAACAGCTGGTGATGACCTACGCCGAGACGCGTCGTCTGTACGGCAGCGAAACCTACAACAAGGTCTCGCGTTTCGTACGGGAGATTCCGCCTGCGTTGATTCAGGAAGTCCGGCTGTCCAACAGCGTCAACCGTCCGTTCGGCGGCACGCCGAAATTCAACAGCAGCAGCCTGTTCAACGGCACCGGCATTCCGGAAACCGAGTTCACCATGGGCCAGCGCGTCCAGCATGCGGTGTTCGGCGAAGGCGTGATCCTCAACTTCGAAGGCGCCGGCGCCCAGGCACGGGTGCAGGTCAACTTCCCCGAGGGCAGCAAGTGGCTGATGATGGGCTACGCGAAGCTGGTGCCGTTGTAGGCCGGTCAATCATCGTCCATACGCCCCTGACTGCCACTGACTATCGTTCCCGCGCTAAGCGTGAGGAACGATAATCCTCGTACACATCTTACGAAGCGCGTAGAAAAGTCCTACGCTGTTTATGTAAAAGTCCGAAACACTAACGCGCTGGTCATGTCGCCATCCGCTGTGCAACATGGCGCGCGTGCAATCACAAAACGGGAATACCCTTATGCAACGTTTTCTAAGCATCGCGATGGCGCTGTGCATTGGGCTCACCATGAGCCTGGATGTGAACGCCGCGCGCTTTGGTGGCGGCAAGAGCATGGGCTCGGCGCCTACGCATCAGACACGTCAGGCCGCGCCTTCCACACCTGCGGCAGCGCCTAACGCTGCGGGTCGTCCTGCCGCTGCGGCAAGCGGTGCTTCGCGCTGGCTGGGCCCATTGGCCGGTATCGCTGCCGGTGGCCTGCTGGCATCGATGTTCATGGGTGACGGCTTCAACGGCCTGCAACTGTTCGACATTCTGATCATGGGCCTCATCGCCTTCCTGATCTTCCGCTTCATTGCGCGTCGTCGTCAGCAGCAACAGCCGAAAATGGCTGCTGCCGGTGCGCCGCCGTACCAGCGCGAAACCAGCCAGCCCGCACAGAACCCGATCTTCGGCAGTTCGTCGCCTGCCTCTGCTGCGCCAGTGATCAACGCACCGGCCTGGTTCAATGAACAGCGCTTTCTGGACGCTGCCCGCGGCCACTTCCAGTCGCTGCAGGAGCACTGGGACGCCAACGAGATGGACAAGATCGCCGAGTTCGTCACCCCGCAAATGCTGCAATTCCTGAAAAAGGAACGTGCAGATCTGGGCGACGGCTTCCAGTCGACCTTCATCGAAAACCTTCAGGTTCAGCTGGACGGTGTGGATGATCGTGCCGACAAGACCATTGCCACCCTGACCTTCTCGGGCGTGTCCAAGACGTCGCGTTTCGATCAGGGCGAAGTGTTCAGCGAAAGCTGGAACATGGAACGCCCGCAAGGCGATAACCAGCCTTGGCTGGTGGCAGGAATTCGCCAGAACGGTTGAACCAGAACCCGTTCTCGCGTTCAGAACCCCGGACATGTCCGGGGTTTTTGTTTATCCGTTCGGATAGTTATTTTGAGAAAGGCTTTACGCTACTGTATAACCCGCGCCATCAAGTGAGAGGATCTGTGTCGTGGAAGAAGTCATTGAACAACTGCGTGAAGCAAATGAACCGGTTCCGGTTCCGCTTGAGCTGCCTGACGAAGACCAACTGGTCGAGATCGAGGAACAGCTGTTCATCAACATTCCGTTTGTCTTCAAGGAATTTCTCCTGACAGTCAGCGATGTGGTGTATGGCAGCCTTGAACCCGTCACAGTGACCGACCCGCAGTCGCACACCTACCTGCCAGACGTGGCCGCCACGGCCTGGGACCTGGGCGTACCACGCGAGCTGATCCCGATCTGTCAGGACGGTGACGACTACTACTGCGTCGAGGAAGACGGCACTGTATTGCTGTGGTCCGCCGAAGAAGAACTGGTCACCGAAGACAGCTGGGAGTCGGTCTGGCACTGGGCCCGGGATGTCTGGCTGGAAAGCTGAGACACCCCGCCACGCGTTTGAAGGATCTCCGGGCGCTAATGCCCGGGGGATTCCGGATGATTCCCCAGCGTCTCAAGCAACGCAATCTGCATCCGTGTATGCACACGGATCAGCCAGCGCCACAGCAATGCAGCGACCAGCGCAGCAACCAGAGCGACCACCAGCAGCAGTTCGTTGGCGGGCAGAATGCTTGCCGACAGCGCCGCCAGCATCACGAAAATCACCACCAGCGACAACAACGGAATCACCTCGGCCACGACCTTGCGCACGCGCACGGTATGCCGGCCCGCCATCTCGGGTTTCACGCCCATCTCGGCCAGCAGCATCGACAGCGCCTTGAGCTTGCGGTACGCGGCAATCAGAAACGGCAGTGACAGCAGCAGTGCAGCGCCGCAGATCCAGGCTTTCTGATGGCTGACATCGCTCACCCATTCGCTCATGTAGCCGCCCAGACGCTCGGCGAAGTAACCACCACTGAAAAAGATCGCCATCACCAGCGCCAGGTTGACGCCGACCTGCAAGAGAATCCGCCTGATCATCCCGGCCAGCACTGCACTCTGGCCTTGCGGCTGAATGCTGCGCAGCCACTCGCCGTACATGCCGAACACCCGCGCAACGCGCCGGGGCATGATCGCCGCCAGCTTCAGCGACAACGGGTCTGCGCCACGAATCAGGTAGGGTGTCAGCAGGGTGGTGATGGCGGATACGGCGACTGCCACCGGGTACAGAAAGTCGCTGGTGACCTGCAGGGTCATGCCCAGCGCCGCGATGATGAAGGAGAACTCGCCAATCTGCGACAGTCCCATGCCCACGCGCAGCGAGGTACGGCCATCGTTGCCAGCGATAAAAGCGCCCAGCCCGCAGGACAGCATCTTGCCCAGCACCACGGCAACGGTAATGACGGCGATCGGCCAAGCGTATTGCAGCAGGATGCCCGGATCGATCAGCAAACCGATGGCGACGAAAAAGATCGCGCTGAACATGTCGCGAACCGGCTCGATCAGGCGCTCGATCTTCAGTAACTCACGCGACTCGGCCATGATCGCGCCGATCAGGAAGGCGCCCAGTACCATGCTGTATTCCAGCTTGACCACCAGCAGGCAAAAGCCGAAACACAGGCCCAGCACGGTGATCAGCAACATCTCATTGCTTTCGAATCTGGCGACATAGGACAGCAGTCGAGGCACCACAAGGATCCCGATCACCAGCGCCACAATCATGAACAGCGACAGCTTGCCGACGGTGGAGAACACTTCGCCGGAACTGACCGAGCCGCTGACAGCGATGCCGGACAACAGCGCGATGATGCCGATACCGAGAATGTCTTCCACGATCAACACACCGAAGATCAACTGGGCAAAGCGCTGGTTCTTCATCTTCAGGTCGTTGAGCGCCTTGACGATGATGGTGGTGGAAGAAATCGCCAGAATCGCGCCGAGAAACAGCGAGTCCATGGTTTTCCAGCCAAAGAACTGCCCGATCTCGTAACCGATCCAGATCATCAGGGCAATTTCCAGGAAGGCCGCGATGAACGCCGTGGCGCCGACCTTGAACAGCTTGCGCAGGCTGAACTCCAGCCCCAGGCAGAACATCAGGAAGATCACCCCCAGTTCGGCCAGAATTTTGATGGTCTCTTCGTCGTGGATCAGACTGAATGGCGGGGTGTGCGGACCGATGATGAACCCGGCAACGATATAGCCAAGTACGACCGGCTGCCGGAGTCGATGGAACAGGATGGTCACCACACCGGCCACCAGCATGATCACTGCCAGGTCCTGAATGAAATTGATGGCATGCATGATGGCGAAGCTCCTTGTGATGATGACGTTGCAAGCCGATATCGCCGTGCCCTACAGGGCGACAGCTATCCTTTTCGTCACTAAAATCAGATAAAGACGCAGGAAAAGACCCGATCCACAGGTTTTTGCAGGTTAACACCGCCCCCTTCGACATAAAGGCGGTGCAATATATGGAAACAGATAGTTATGACGCGTGACGGCCGCCTGCTGGCCAGCGTCCCGATAACTGTCGCAAGCCCCTTGAGCGCCAGCATAGGCGCCCCTTGAACACCTTGACCGTGTGAGTACGCTATGGAACCCGGAAACGCCCAGCTGTCGATGACTGTATTGATGACCCCGGACATGGCCAACTTCTCTGGCAACGTACACGGCGGCACGCTGCTCAAGTACCTGGACGAAGTGGCCTACGCATGTGCCAGCCGCTACGCCGGACGCTACGTGGTGACGCTGTCGGTAGACCAGGTGATTTTCCGTGAGCCGGTGCACGTCGGTGAACTGGTGACCTTTCTCGCCTCGGTCAATTACACCGGCAACACGTCCATGGAGGTGGGCATCAAGGTGGTCACCGAAAATATCCGCGAGCGCTCGGTACGCCATTCCAACAGCTGCTTCTTCACCATGGTTGCCGTGGACGACAATCGCAAGCCCGCCAGCGTCCCGCCCCTGGAGCCCGAATCGGCCGATGCCAAGCGGCGTTTCATCCAGGCGCAGCAACGCCGCCAGATTCGTCAGGAACTGGAAAAGCGCTATCAGGACATCAAGGAAGAAGCGTTGTAAGAGGCAGACTCGGGCACGGATGCCCGAGTCGTCGATGGCAGCCGGGTTTACAGACGCACGGCGTCGAACCTGACCCGCGGATGCGCAATACGATCCTGAGCGCGCACCAGTTCCAGTTCATAGCTGCCACAGGCCTGGGTTTCCAGCAGCACTTCGTGGACGGCGGCCGCAGCGAACTCGAACGCGGCAACCAGATCGTCGCCCAGCAGCACACGCGACAGAAACAAACCGGAGGTCAGATCACCCACGCCGACCGGCTGACGCGGAAACGCCAGTAACGGGCGGCGCAGGTGCCAGCTCGCCTCGGCGGTGACCAGCAGCATTTCGAAGCCATCGGCGGCCTTGCCGGGGTAATCGAGGTGTTTCACCACAATCGCCTTGGGACCACGCGCCAGCAAGGCACGCGCCATCGCCAGGCAGTCGTGCAGTGATTCGGGCTTACGACCCGAGAAGCTGTCCAGCTCCAGTTGATTGGGGCACATGAAGTCCGCCATGGCCGCCGCTTCCTGCAGCAGGAAATCACTGACTTCGGGCGCAACGATGCAGCCTTTTTCAGGATGGCCCATCACCGGGTCGCACAGGTACAGCGCTTTCGGATTGGCCGCCTTGATACGTGCCACGCCCGTGAGGATCGCCCTGCCCTGCGCCGCACTGCCCAGATACCCCGACAGCACCGCATCGCAGTTGCCCAGCTCGCCGATGGCGGCAATGCCGTCGATCAGCGCAGGAATCTGCTGCGGAGCCAGCACTTCGCCGGTCCACTGCTTGTATTGCGTGTGGTTGGAGAACTGGACCGTGTTGAGCGGCCAGACGTTGACCCCGATACGCTGCATCGGGAACACCGCTGCGCTGTTGCCGGCGTGGCCGAATACCACATGGGACTGGATAGCGAGCAAATGAGGCGTACGTTTCATGGGGGGCGGAATCCTGAACACGATGCAAATGCAATAATGAGAAATATAAGTCGCGCAGTATGGCTGTAAATCACTCAGGACAGTTAAGCTGACGACTCCTACGCTGGAGCACTCCGTCATGCTGACCCTGGGAAACATCTTCGTGCTGATGCTGTTCGCGAGCGCCGCGGCCTGGTGGTGGCACGCCCATGGTCTGCGCGAAAAGGCCCTGGCACGCGTCAAGCAGCACTGCGCACGCCTCGAACTGCAACTGCTGGACGACGCGGTTGCCCTGCGCCGCCTGACCTTCGCCCGCGACGCTCAAGGCCGCAAACGCCTGGCCCGGGTGTATGGCTTCGAGTTCACGGTGACCGGCGAGCAACGTCACCCTGGCACCATCACCCTGTTCGGCGCGCACACTGCGCAAATCGAACTGGCACCCTACCCGTTTGAAATCAAAACACCACCGCCCAGCGCTGAAGTTATTCAGATGAGCGAATGGCGTCAATCGCATCAGAAATGGAAGCAGTAGCCGCGCACGACGCTCGTCGCCGCGATTCAGCGCTCATGTCCATGCCTGAACCCGACTGACTATCGTGCCAATGCTCCGCGTTGGCATGCCGTTCCGGACGCTCTGCGTCCTGCCCTCAGCTATCAACTGACACCTGTCACGCCAGACACTCCAGCATCTGCGCCTGCAACTTATCCACATCCTGCGCGGTGGAAAAAATCAATTCCAGGCGTGAGTCCTGACGCCATTCGCTGATTTGCCAGGCCAGCGGAGCACCATCAACGACGTTGCCGGAATACCAGCCGCCCTCGCTGTGGATAACCATCTTCGCCCGTCGCCAATCAAAGCTTTCCAGCCAGCGCAGGATGCGCTGCAGGTCGAAGCGCTGCGAGGGATGCCAGCGCCAACCGATGCTCCAGCCTTCAGCACTGACCTGACTCAGACAGATCGGCAACTTCGGGTCGGTCCATAGCGCGGGCAAGTGGCCGACGCCGTTGGGCAGCATCAGCTTATCCACAGCCTGTTTATCCACAGCGGTGCCACTGGCGAACCCCGGCACACGGCTCAGGGGCAGCTCGCCGTGTCGGGTCCAGATCAAGGCGTGCGGCAGCAACTGTTCGGTCAATGCCTGACGAGAGATATCATCCAGTTGCTCGGACTTGTTCATGACCACCAGCCCGGCATGCGCCAGGGCTTCCTGCTGAGTACTCGGCAACGGTTGTCCGGCGAGCATTGCCTGCGCGTCCAGCACCACCACGCCGGGCTGGACATCCAGGACGCCGCGCCACGGCGCTTCGCGCAATTGCGTCATCAGCTGCGCGGGATGGCCCAGCCCCGAAGGCTCGATCAACAGACGGTCCGGTCGCGCCTTGCGCAACAAACGCCCCAGGCCGATCTGAAAGGGCACGCCATTGACGCAACACAGGCAGCCGCCAGCCACTTCGCCAAGTGCGATACCATCGGCATCCGTAGTCAGCAGCGCGGCGTCCAGGCCGATCTGCCCGAACTCGTTGATCAGTATGGCCCAGCGCTCATGGGCAGGTTTCTGCGCCAGCAGGCGCTTGATCAGGCTGGTCTTGCCGGCGCCCAGCGGGCCACCGATGACATGCGTCGGTATGTTTTGCAGCATGAGATCACTTTTGGCGAATGCGTGGTTCATTGAAGAGCAAGGAAGGATAACGATGCAAGTAATGCGGCTGTCTGCCCGCCTGGCGTTGATGCTGCTGACAGTGTCTTGCGGCTCAGCGTGGGCCGAAGCGTGCCTGGTCCACAGCCAGGCCGAAAGGCTCGACGTGAAGGTCTGCCAGGAAAATATCAACATCCCGGCAAACCTGTTTCACGACAGCTTCTGCCAGCCGCAACTGGCCGGGCAGAAGACTGAGACCGTCTATTCGCAACAGTGCCCGACAGGTGCGTTCGGCGTCTGCCGCAATGCGCAGGTTGCCAATATGCCGTATCGCGAGCACATCCACTATTACGGCGTCGCCGGTGATGCGCTGTACCTCAAGCCCTTCTGCGAAGGCCAGAGCAAGGGGCAGTGGCTAACGCCTGACTGAACCTCAGGCCAGCCAGTCCAGCGTCAGAATCAACCTGCGCTCGTTGCGCAGCAGTTGCGGCGAGCGGTGGATCAGACCAAAACCTTCATTGCCGTGCCAGCGCTCGCCCTTGAGCAGCGCCACTTCACCGCTGTTGATCTGCTGGATATGGGCAGCATCCGTCGGCTCGGCGTCCAGACGCCCCAGTTGTTTGCGGTCCATCACCCCTTCATGCAGCCATTGACTGCCAACCCCGCCGTAAGTGGTGATGAGACGCACCGGCACGTGGTCGACATGGAAGCGCGGGCACATGGCCTTGTCGAGCACCCGCAGGCGCAGGCCAACGCATTCGGCACCCAGCAGACAGGCATAGGCGCTGACCAGCCAGGAAACGTCGGCAATGAACCCCTGATAGCCCAGCAGGTCGGAATAGCCCGATGCCAGCGCGCTCAGGTCAGGCTCGACCTCGCCGCCCTGCACTTCCAGGGTCATGGACTCGGCAAGAGGCTCACCCATCGACAGCAGCAAGGCACCGAAATCTTCTATATGCGCAGGCAACTGACGCTGCCAGAGCGCCAGGTTGACGCCATCCTGCAGAATCTCGCTCAACACATCGGGCGTAGCGCCCTGTACCTGCCGGACTGCGGTTTCAGGTTTAAAACGATAGGCCAGCATCAGGCAGCCACCTCTGCGTGCCATTCGCCAAACGGATCGGCCAGCGCACGCCAACGCTCGACACCCGCCTCCATCTCCGCATCAGTGAGCAGGCAGTTGTCCAGCTCGGCGGTCAGCCGCGCAAAATCAATGTTCTGGCCGATGAACACCAGTTCCTGCCGACAGTCGCCAGTCTCAGTCGACCAGTTCTCCAGAATGGAACTGACGCTTTCCTTGTCCTCGGGCCAGCTGTCGCGGTTCACGAAACGCCACCAACGCCCGGCAAAGCCATGGCGCATCAAACCGCCTGCCTGCGACCAGCTGCCCGCATCCTTGTATTTGCTGGCCAGCCAGAAGAAGCCTTTGGAGCGCAGCAGCTTGCCGTTGCTCCAGGGACGATTGATGAAATCGAAAAAGCGCTCCGGATGGAACGGCCGGCGAGCACGATAGGCGGTTGATGCAATGCCGTACTCTTCGCTTTCCGGCATGTGTTCGCCGCGCATTTCCTTGAGCCAGCCCGGTGCCTGGGAAGCACGCTGGAAGTCAAAGCGCCCGGTGTTGAGAATCGTCGCCAACGGCACCTGACCCATCACCATCGGCACAATCTCGGCCTCCGGGTTGAGGCGCTTGAGGATCGCCATCAGCTCTTCACGCTCAATGGAACTGATCAGGTCGATCTTGCTAAGCAGGATGACGTCGGCAAACTCGATCTGCTCGATCAGCAGGTCGGTAATCGAGCGATCATCGTCTTCACCCATGGTTTCACCGCGTGTGGACAAGCCGTCTGCGGCCTCGTAATCGAGCAGGAAGTTCACGCCATCGACCACGGTGACCATGGTGTCCAGGCGCGCCAGGTCCATCAGGCTTTTGCCGGCCTCGTCGCGGAAAGTGAAGGTTTCAGCCACGGGCAACGGCTCGGAGATTCCCGTGGATTCGATCAATAAGTAATCAAAACGACCGTCCTGTGCCAGGCGGCTGACCTCTTCGAGCAGATCCTCGCGCAAGGTGCAGCAGATGCAGCCATTGCTCATCTCGATCAGCTTTTCTTCGGCGCGGTTGAGGCTGACATCACGCTGAACTTCGCTGCCGTCGATGTTGATCTCGCTCATGTCGTTGACGATCACCGCAACCCGCAGGTTTTCACGGTTGCGCAGCACGTAATTGAGTAAAGTGCTTTTTCCGGCCCCGAGAAAACCGGACAGAACGGTAACGGGTAGAAGATTTGCCATCAGGATTCTCCAGGCAGCTGCAAGGCTTGAACCTTGTTCATGTCGGCTGCGACGAATCCCTCTGGCAGCCCACTCCAATCACATCAGGATGTTATAGTATAACAAGCCGAAATAGCTATGGCCTTGGTGAAGGGATCTTCATGAGACGGGTTTCGACAGGTTTGATGGCGATGCTGATCAGCACGCATTTGATGGCTGCACCACCAAGACCCTCCGCCGACCTCGCTACCTGTACCCGCAGCGCGACGCTGCTGGCGTGCAACGATGCGCAGGGCAATAGCTACAGCGTGGCAGCCGCCGGATCAACGACGTGGTTAAAGGGCTACGAGGTACTCGACAAGCGCCGTTGGGCGCAGACCAACAGTCGCTATGGCCAGTTGACGTTTTTTACCGGGCTGGCTTCTGATGGCGAAGCCTGGGTAGGCACTGTGCAGCGTGTGGGCTGGACGACAATCACCCGGGTATCCAGCTCAAGCGGCACGCGCAGCAAGATCACCTGCAGCCGCTTGAATGGCTGCCGCTGAGCCGATCAGACCGGCTGTTCCTGCTTCTGCGCCTGCAGCCAGGCCATGTGCGAGTCGACTGGCGGGTTACGCTGGAAATAGCGCTGCAGGCCATCGAACAGACCATCGGCAACGGCCTGTTGATGACGCGCCGTGACCAGGCGCTGGCTGTCGCGGCTGTTGGAGATGAAGCCGGTCTCGACCAGAATCGACGGCACATCCGGTGATTTGAGAACGGCGAAACCGGCCTGTTCAACGCGCTTCTGATGCAGCGTGGTGATGCCTTCCAGACTGCCCAGGACGGTGTGACCCAGTTGCAGGCTGGCCGCAATGGTGGCGTTCATCGACATGTCGAGAATCACCCCGGCGAGCATCGGGTCCTTGTCCTTCAGATTCAGCAGCGACGTGGCACCCAGCAGGTCCGCACCGTTTTCCCGCTGAGCCATGAAACGCGCGGTTGCCGACGTTGCTCCGCCTTCGGAAAGGGCAAACACCGACGCACCCGATGCCGTCAGCCGAGGCGCAGCATCGGCATGCACGGAGATGAACATGTCAGCGTTGGACTTGTGCGCGAACTCGACGCGCTTGCGCAGCGGTACGAAAAAGTCATCGTTGCGCACCAGACGTACGTCGAAGCCCTTCTCGCGCTTCAAGCGTCTGGCCAGCAACTGAGCAATGGACAGCACCACATCTTTTTCACGCTCACCCCGCGAACCAACAGCGCCAGGATCCTTACCGCCATGACCGGCATCGACTACCACCATGATGTCGCGTCCGGTGTGCGCCTTGCTGGTCGGGATCGGCACAGGCACTGGCGGCGGCAGCTCAGCCATCTGCACAGGCGCATGAGCCGTGGAACTCATGTCCAGCACCAGCCGATGCCCCTGCCCGCCTTCCGGACCAAGCAGGAAACTGTTGAGCTGTACCGGTGCGGTGAGGTCCAGCACGATGCGCGTGTCGTCACCCTGGCCGTAGTGCCCGGAGCGAATCGATTTTATGACGGTACGGTCCAGCGCCAATTGGCTGAAGTCGCCGGTCAGCCGCGAACCGCTGACGTCGATGATCAGGCGGTCGGGAGCTGTCAGAGTGAAGGTCTTGTATTGCACCGGGCCGCTCAGGTCGAGGACCAGTCGCAGCTTGTCGTTGGTACGCCAAAGACGGGCGTTACGAATCTGCGTGGCGTAGGCACCCAACGGCAACGTCAGGGCCGCACTGGCCAGCAGCATGTTGAGCAACACTTGGCGTCGG
The DNA here is from genome assembly GCF_020312125.1 of Pseudomonas sp. P135. Classification (NCBI taxonomy): domain Bacteria; kingdom Pseudomonadati; phylum Pseudomonadota; class Gammaproteobacteria; order Pseudomonadales; family Pseudomonadaceae; genus Pseudomonas; species Pseudomonas sp. P135. The sequence goes on along the minus strand of NZ_JAGPYR010000010.1, from coordinate 141,503 downwards.
TGCATGGAACGTCTCAAAGAGCAAATTGAGCATCCCGGCTCACGAAGGGTTCATCCACATCATTAGTAACAATATAACATGCAGTTACGAGCGAAAGATGAGGCCCTTCATGAAGATTAAGTCATCTGAAACGCTGTCAGAGGCGACAAAAATTCATCACCTCTGCGCGGCGTGTTCCACGTGGAACATAACTCTCTGAATTTGATCAGGTACGCGGGGCAACGTTGCCACATTGCGGCCCCAGCCACACCGCGCGGGTGTCCATGCTGCCGTTCTGTTGCTGACCGGTGGCGTTGAATGTGCCGACGACGTTGGTGGTGAACTCGCGATCACTCAGGAACTGCGCCTGCCCGGTGCCCTTGGCTTTCGGGCAGCTGAACTGGAAGTTCCAGGTCTTGCCGTTGCGCGCCGTGATCTTTTGCGTGCATCCGGATGCCGGGTCAGTCAGGGGAATGTCGTCCGACTGAACCTGCGCCTGAGTCAGGCAGGCCCTCACACCTTTGCCGCCCAGTGTGACGCCCTGCTTCTTCATCATCTGTTCCATCATCGCACGCTGCTCGGGCGGCAGATTCTGCAGCTGCCCCAGCATCAACTGCATGTCCGGCAGCTGCTGTCCGTCCACTTTCATATTGCTGGACGTCAGCTCCCACAACCCCGGTTGCAGCATCTGCGCCTGAGCCAAAGGAGCCGCCAGACAAAACATCCAAGCCAACATACGTTTGTTCATTTCAAGATTCCTGATCGGGCATTGCGGATGAAAACGAGACTGGAATAATCCAGCCAAAAGATAAACCTTAGACGGCACACATGTCGCCCAGTTGCACCCGGAATTAAATAGCGACATTCCTGTTCAGCTGTGGTCTGTTAGGCAGCAAAGGCGAGGAGCATTGTTCCACATGGATTATCACGACCCGTACTTTTTCGGTTACGTCCTGGGTTTCATTCATTTACTCGGTACAGGTGCCGCCATCCATGCATTGCTGACCGTGCGGACTTCCCAAGGCGCAATTGCCTGGGCGATGCCGCTGCTGTTCATTCCCTATTTCACCTTGCTGCCTTATCTGGTGTTCGGCCGAAGCTCATTCGATGCGTACATCAAGGCGCGTCGCCAGGCCAACCAGGAAATGCGGATCGCGATCGGCAGCCTCAACTGGCGGCCATGGATGGAAGAGGCCGTGGCTGCGCGTCGATCGGATGCCTATGCGGCGCTGCGGGCAATGCCCAAGCTGGGCAACATGCCGGCGCTGGCCAACAACAAGGTCAGGCTGCTGATCAACGGCGAAGAAACCTTCGGGGCGATTTTTCAGGCCATCCGTGAAGCGAAAAAGACCATCCTGATTCAGTTCTTCATCATCCATGACGACAAACTCGGCCGCGAGCTGCAGTCGCTGCTGCTGGAAAAAGCCGCCGAAGGTGTAGCGATCTTTGTGCTTTACGATCGTATCGGCAGCCACGCCTTGCCGGGCGTCTATATCGATAAACTGCGCGACGGTGGCGTGCAGATAAAAGCCTTCGCCACACGCGGCGGCTGGCTCAATCGCTTTCAGATCAACTTCCGTAATCACCGCAAAATCGTTGTCGTCGATGGCCTGAAAGGCTATATAGGCGGTCATAACGTGGGTGATGAATACATGGGGCTGAAGCCGCCGCTGGCCCCATGGCGCGACACTCATGTGCAAGTCATCGGCCCGGTGGTCGCCTGCTTGCAGGAGTCGTTCGCCGAGGACTGGTTCTGGGCCACCCGCGAACTGCCACCGCTCAGCCTGCCTGATGAATTTCCCGAAGACGGTGTGCTTTGCCAGTTGCTGACCAGTGGCCCGGCTGATGCGCAGGAAACCTGCTCGCTGTTCTTCGTTGAAGCCATCCATGCTGCCGAAGAGCGCGTGTGGATCACCAGCCCCTACTTCATACCTGACGAAGCCGTCAGCGCTGCGCTGACCCTGGCGGTATTGCGCGGCGTGGACGTGCGCCTGCTGCTGCCGTCGCGCCCCGATCATTACGTGGTGTACGCCGCTTCAAGTCTGTACGCCTTCGATGCTGTGCGTGCCGGCGTACGGGTGTTCCGCTACGAACCGGGCTTCCTGCATCAGAAGGTCGTCCTGGTCGACAACGAGATTACCGCCATCGGCAGCGCCAACCTCGACAACCGCTCGTTCCGCCTCAACTTCGAATTGATGCTGCTGACCGTCGACAGCGACTTTTCCAGCCAGGTGGAATCCATGCTCACCGCCGACTTCAACCTCGCCCGCGAAATCTCCGTACAGGAAAGCCACGAAACGCGGCGTCTGCATCAACTGGGTATGCGCGTGGCGCGGCTGATTTCACCGATTCTGTGAGACCTGTGCTCGCTACGCTGCTTGCCTTGAGGGGCTAAACGGGACGTCACCCATAAATATCCTCACGCGTCAGTGGCAGTCCGGTCTTGCCGTCGGCGAAGGGTTTTACGGCGAGTATCTGGTGCAGGTTGATCCAGCCTTTGGTGAATCCATAGGCGCAGCCTGCGAGGTACAGCCGCCAGATGCGCAGGGTCTGTTCGGGCACGATGCGCGCGGCTTCGTCGAGCCGGGATTCCAGTCGTGCGCTCCAGTGCTCCAGGGTTTTCGCGTAGTGCGGGCGCAGGCTTTCTACGTCGACCACTTCAAGCCCGGCTTCGCTGATCTGGGCGCTGATCATGGCCATATGCGGCAGCTCGCCATTGGGGAAAACATAGCGATCGATGAACTCGCCGGCACCACGCCCGACAGGACGACCGTCGGTATGCCGGGCGGTGATGCCGTGATTCATCACCAGGCCGCCCTCCTTCACCGCACCGAACAGGCGTTGCGCATACAACGGCAGGTTGGCGTGCCCGACGTGCTCGAACATGCCGACACTGACCACCTTGTCGAAGCGCGCATCCTGCGGCAGGTCGCGATAGTCGAGCAGTTGCAGGTCGACCTTGTCCTGCAGACCTTCGGCTTGCACGCGTTCGCGGGCCAGCGCCAATTGTTGCTGGCTCAGGGTGATGCCAAAGACCTTCGCGCCGTATTCACGAGCCGCAAAACGCGCCAGCCCGCCCCAGCCGCAGCCGACGTCCAACAGGTACTCACCGCGCTTGAGCCGCAGCTTGCGGCACAGGTGGTGGAATTTATCCTGCTGCGCCTGCTCCAGCGATTCGTCGCCGGTTTTGAAATACGCGCAGGAGTAGACCATCTCCCTGTCGAGCCAGAGCTGGTAGAAGTCGTTGGAAACATCGTAGTGGTAGGCAATCGACGCCGCGTCAGTGTCCTTGTCATGCTCGACCCGGACCGGATTGCCTGCGCTGTCGTCATCGTCCACCAGCGCGTGAGTCAGTTCATCGCAGACCCGGACCACTTCGCTGATTGAACCCTCCAGCTCCAGCCTACCCTCCACGAACGCGCTGCCAAGCAGGCCCAGACTGGGGTGGCTGAAGTCGGAGACCAGTTGCGGATCCTTGACGACTATCGTGACGCTGGGCGAAGGCCCGAGGTCCATCTGATGACCGTCCCAGAGCCGGAGCCGCAACGGCAGATGAAGATTCTGCAAGGTCGTTGGAAGTTGTGTAAGCATTTCAAAATCACCCCCTTATCCAGAGACTCAAAAAAGAGTAATCCAGCAAGGACCCTGCAAAAGGGCCCGAAAAGGCATTGGCGACGGCAAAACTGCTATGAATCAACCGCGGGGGAACAGTCCTGTGCCCTCTGATTCGAGCCGAGAGTCAGCCTGAATCTGGATCATGCAATGAAACATAGCGCTTAATCTGTAACAGATTTTGTCAAATCTCAAGCCATTTGACGCACTGACCCTCAGCGCAAACGCGACCCCTGATGCTGCACGCCCGCGTCCTCGAGCTTGAGCAATGGCTCCTGAAAACGCAGCAAACGTCCGGCGTTGCCCAATACCAACAGGGTGCTTAGATTGTGCAGGATAGCTGCGACCATCGCGCCCGCAGCGCCAAGCAGACCAAAGGCGGCGAGTGCCACGATGGCCAGCGTCCAGCCCAGTCCGATGATGACGTTGACCTGCAGGGTCTGACGACACTGACGGCTGAGTCGCACGCAGGTGCCGAGGCGGCGCAGGTCGCTGCCGATCAGCACGATGTCGGCAGACGCCAGCGCGATATCCGCCCCGCCCGCGCCCATCGCCACGCCGACCACGCCCGCCTTCAGGGCCAGTGAATCGTTGACCCCGTCGCCCACTACCATCGGCCGGAAGCCATTGGCAATCTCGCCCATGACGCGGTTGAGCTTGTCCTCGGGCAACGCCTGCGCCTGAACGTCGGCGATGCCGATATCGTGCGCCAGGCTGTCGGCCACGCTCTGCCGGTCACCGGTCAACAGCAATTGTCGGCCCAGGCCCAGCCCGCGCAATTCGAACAGTGCCGCCTGCGCTTCGGGTTTGACGCTGTCGGCGAGCAGCAGCCAGGCGAGAAAAACCCCATCCAGCGACAGCCCGGCCAGCGGGCCGTCATGTGCCGGGACGGCAGGCGTGACGATGCCCATCTGTGCGAACAACTCCGGGCGGCCCAATGCCGCATCGCCCTGCCCGGTCGAGGCCACTACACCCAGGCCCTGGCGCTCTCGGGTGTCGGTCAGCGGCAACAGTCGGGCATTGTCCACCAGCCCGGCCAAAGCCCGACTCACCGGGTGGCTGCTGGCCGACCCGAGGCTCGCGGCCAGCTCCAGCAATTGTGGATGCTGTGGGCCCTCGGCCTGCACGGACTGCAGGCGCAGGCGGCCGTAGGTCAGGGTACCGGTCTTGTCCACAACCAGTGAGTTGAGGTCCGCCAGTTCTTCAAGAAACGCCGAACTGCGGATCAGAATGCCGTGCCGCGCCGCGACCGCAATACCTGCGATGGCGGTGGCCGGGGCCGAAAGCACCAGCGCACAGGGACAGGCCGCGACCAGCACCGCCAGCATCGCCTGCGCATCCTGAGTGATGAACCAGGTCAGCGCCGCGATCAACAAGACCAGCACCATGTAACTGCCTGCGTAACGCTCCAGCAGACGCGTGATAGGCGGCTTGGAACGCTCCGCGCTCTGCATCAGCGCGATGACCTTGCCCAGCGTGGACTGATCGCCGATACGGGTCACTTCGATGCGTAGCAGGCCGTCCAGATTGATGGCGCCACCGAACACCTCGACCCCGACGATGGCTTCCAGAGGGACCGACTCGCCGGTGATCGACGACGTATCCAGACTGGCTTGCCCGGACAGTACCCGACCGTCCGCCGGAACCCGGTCGCCCGCCCGCACTTCCACCTGATCGCCGGCTTTGAGCGTCGCGTTGTCGACCTCGCGCACGCTGCCGTCGGCGCCCAGCAAACGCGCCTGGCTGCGGGTCAGGCGTCCCAGCGCTTCGATGGCCTCCTGCGAGCCGATCACGCTGCGCTCTTCCAGCACATGCCCGAAGATCATGATGATCGGCAGCAAGGCGGCGGTCATCAGGTCACCGGTGGCCCAGGCACCGAGCATCGCCAGCGCAATCAACTGATCGGTGATGCCGTGCAGGCTCGGATGCCGCAGGCTGTGCCAGCCGGCGCTGATCACCGGTATCGCTACCAACAGTGATGCAGCGCCCAACAGCAACTGGCTGACACCTTCCTGCTCCGGGGCGAAAAACCGCCAGACCAGTCCCAATCCCAGCAAGCCCAAGGCCAGCATCGCGAGGGTCAGTTGCCGGGCCGCACTGCGCTGCTCGGCGCTGCTCAGCAGACTGCCAGGCGCTTGCGGCTGGTCGGCGTCGTGGGTGTGAACGGCTTCGCCACTCATTGTGGTGCTCCCTGAATGATCAGGCGGGAATCGTCTTTGGGGTCGACGGTGGTCACCGAACCCGCTTGATGCAGAATGGCCGGTACGCGTTCACGGTAGAGGCGTTGCAGCAGACCGGGGTCGCTGCGGGTTTCGGCCGATTGCGTCAGGCTGACGACCGTTGCGGTGGCCGCCTGCGCCTTGGCCAGACGCTCGGACGCCTGTGCGTGCGCCACTTGCAGGGTTCGGTCGGCCTGTTGATTGGCGGTCTGGGTCAGCTTTTCGGCATCCGTGCGCGCGTTGGCCACGGCCTGATCGGCCTGCTGACTGGCCGTCAGCACGGCATTGAACGCGTTGACTGCCGAGGTCGGCAGGCTCGACTGCACATCCACCCGAGCGACCTCCACACCGATGCCCATGCCGGTCGCCTTGAGCTCGGCCAGACGCTGATTGATGCCGCGCACCAGGTCGCCACGCAGCCGCTCACGGCGCTCGGCGGCCTGGCTGTCAGCACCGATCAGCTCGGGACGGGCAACCAGAATGGTGTCCAGATCCCGCGCTGCAGTCAGCGCTACAGCGCTGCGATTGACCAGTCGGTCCAGCGCGGGCAATACATGCTCGCCTTGCAACACGAAGGCAGTGGGGTCAGTTACTTTGTAAAACACCGTGACGTCCAGTTGCACCACACCGGCATCGCCAGTCAGCAGAAAACCTGAGCCTGCCAGTGCATCGCTCATGGGTGCCGACAGGGTCGCGACTTCATCGGCCTTCAACGCGGCAGGCGAACGCAGCAGGGTTTCCACGCGCCGCTCTATCACCCGATCAGCCGAAGGCAGCAGCACCACCTGTTCGAATGGCTGCGGCCAGGCGACCAGCAATCCTGCGTTCTGAACCCGTTCGATCGCGCCGAAGTGCATGACCACCGCGCGATTCTGTGGATCGATCTGGCGTATGTTGGACGTCGCCCAGGCCAGCGCGGCGAGCAGTGTCACGCCATACAGCCCCAGAAACGCCAGACGACTCGCCTGCAACCAAGGGCTGTTTACCGGCGGGCGCTGCGCCACAGCTTCGTCGAGCGGCTGGCTCATGGCTGCGTTCCGCTCTTGCCATCCAGCGTCGGCGGGCCGTCCACCAGCACGCGAAACGGCGCAGCGTCGGTGCGCAGTATCAGACGCGTGCCCGGCGTCACGATGGTGCCCAGCGTGTCCAGCGAGCGCAGCAGGTTGTAGAGCTGCGGCGAGCCCGCATAGGCACGCCCATAGATCTGCGCGGCTTCAACCCGCGACTGTGCTTCGATATCGGCCGCCTTGACCGTAGCATCGGCTTCGACAATCCGTGCGTCGCGCTCGGCGGCGGAACGAATCTGCGCCGCCTCACGCTTGCCCACGGCGGTGCGCTCGGTGGCGATGGTCTCGCGCTCGGCGCGCATGCGGTCCACCGTAGCGTTGAGCGTCACCGACGGCAGGGTCAGCCGTTCAACGCCAACCTGCAGGACACGCACCCCGTAAGTCGCCAGCAGTTGCTGATCGATCTGCTGGCGCAGCTGATTTTCGAAGGCGGTGATATTCACCTTGCTCGCGTCGGTATTCACCAGGCTGGAGAGGTCGAAACTGCTCGCCGTGGTTTCCAGCGCCGAGCCGACAAAGGTGCGGATCTGCCGCGCCGCTTCGTCGGGCTGGTTCTGTACCGCGCGCATGAAGCGCTGCACGTTGTCGGCATCGCCCTGCACCTGCCACGCCACATAGGCCTGCACGATGATGCGCAAGCCATCGCGGGTACCGACGTCCTGCAGACCGCTGGAGGTGGTACGCAGGCGCAGATCCACCGGGATGGTCGCCTCGAACGGTGCCGGCCAGCGCCAGTTGAGGCCAGGCTCCAGCAGGACGCGGGACGGGTTGCCGAAGCGCGTGACGACGGTCGCCTCGCCCGAACGCACCTGCACCAGGCTCGCTGCCGCAATCGCAAACGCGATCAGCAGCGCAGCCAGGCTTGCCCGTCGCCAGGGGAACGCGGCGGGGCCGCTCGCGCCATGATGGTGGTGGTGATGACCGTGGCCGCCATGGCCGTGACTGTCATGGCTATCGTGGTCGGCGTGATCGTGATGATGGAACAGACTCAAGGGACGACTCCTTACTGAACGGCTTTACGCGGCGCCGTTGGGTCTGCCGGTGGGGTGAAGGTACGCAGGTCGATGGTCGGCGCACTGTCGCCGCCCAGACGGTGATCAAGTATCAGCAATTTCGCATTGCCCAGGCCCTCGGTCAGTTGGGCCAGGTATTGCTCCAGCAAAAACGCCTGGCCTGCCTTGGCATAGGCCTGACGTTCAGCACTGAAGCGCAGGTCCGCACCCTGTGCGCCGGCCAGAATCTCGCGGGCGGCGGCACTGGCCTGATCACGCGCCACGCTGGCATTGAGCTGCGCCTGATTGGCCTTGTCGCTGGCCGCGCCGCGCTCGCGGGAGATCAGCGCCTGTGCACCAATCTGCGCAGCCTGCACAGCATGATAGGCATTGGCAGCACCAGCGGGCGGGTGGATGGCCTCGACCACCGTGGCGAGCAATTCGACGCCGCTGTCCAGGCGCTGCAAATCGGCCTGCACGGCCTTGCCGATGTCATCGGCCAGCCCGCTGCGCTGTTCGCCAAGCAGCTCATCCAGCGTGCGCGAGGCAAAGTCGTGCACCAGCACGCGGCTGGCCGTGCTGCGAATCAAGGCCGGAATGTCAGCGCTGTTATAGGTCGACGCCATGGCTGCGGCATCTGTCAGGCCGATGCGGTAGACGAACCGCACGTCCATGTTGACGATCTGAAAGCTCTGCTTGTCGCCTGCACTGCTGGCAATGACCTGGGATTTTTCGTTGATATGGCTGGCATCCCACAAACGGTTGGCGCTGCCAGGCGGCGGGCCTTCGGCCGGGTCCAGCGTCTGCTCGAAAGTGTCGGCGGCCGAAACGCTGGTCGCCAGTTCATGAACCACGCCGTTTTCAACCGCCAGCACGCGCCCGAACGGCCACGGCAAACCCACATGCAGACCGGGTCCGAACACATCGACCGGCTTGCCGAAGCGCTCATAAATGCCCCGCCCCTGCATGGGAATTTCATGCACGCCGCTCAGCACCCAGCCCAGCGCTGCGACCACCGCCAGCACCGGCAAAAAGGCGCGACGCATGTAGGTAAAGGCCCAGATCTGGCGCAGATCGATGCCGAAACGGTTGTGTAGCTCGTGCTGCAGGGCGAGCAGCGGGCGCGGTGGCCAGCGCAACAGGTCAGCGATGAAGCTGGCGGCCAGCAGGCGCGGTTCCACACGTGGGTTGCGCGGGCTGAATACCGACAGCACAGCACGCAGCAGGAACTCCAGCGCCACGCCAAGCGGCAGCAGGCCGATCAATACCGCCAGCCGCGCAGGCCAGACACGCTCTGCACTGGAGAAAAACAGGCACAGCGCGCCGATCAGCAGGACGATCAGCGTCATGCGCACCAGTTGCGCCAGCGCTCCGGCCTCCGGCGACTGACTGTCGGACTCGCTGCTCAATTGCCGCTCGATGACCAGCAGGCCGAACGCCAACAGCAGCATGACACTGCCGGCCAGGCTACCAGCCGTGGAGAGGTCGGCGCCGAACAGCGCCAGGTTCCAGAAGGCGCGAACGACGATCAACGCCAGCACCGCCCAAGCGGCAAGCCACAGGGTCGAACTGCCCACATGCCTGACCAGCGATTTGCCGGAGTCACTCAGCCGTTCAAGCAGGCGCTCGTACCAGCCGCTCTCGTCGGCAGCAGACAGGCTTTCGTCGAAGGTGTCTGCATCCGGCGAACGCAGCGCGCGAGCCCGCCACAGCGCGACATGCCGCGCCGACTGCAAGCCCGCCGTGAGCAGAAACAACGCCGCCGAGGCGTTGCACAGCACAGCCATCCACAAAGAGCCGGGGGAAAACAGATCGATGGACAACGCCAGCAGCAGCCCGAACGCCCCTGCCCCACCGGTCACATACATCAATCGTCCCAGACGCCGAACCTGTTGCACCGCCATTTGAAAACGCGGCAGGCCGTCAAGGCCTTCGTGCTCATCCAAATCAACCCGCATCACTACCCCGGCACCCGCTTATTTATCGCCCTTTGGAGAGCCCTGCATTGGCATCTGAATGCCAGTGAATCATAGCGTTACGATATAACACGTGGAATGAAACTTTCGTCAGAACTATTAGCTGAACGAATGTGCGATAGCGGTGCTGCCTAACGGGCAAATCGACCTGAAGTCGTGCAGGTGCTGAGCCCGCGCGTCAGCAAAATGATTGCTGAATATTGCCTGGCAAAAAAAATTTCAGCGTCGTCCGAAGGCACCCAGTTGATCGGCGCTTCTTGCTCCGATCGGCTAGAAGCCTTGCGCCACGCGGCGATGCGCTTAATCGATTAGCCTAAAGCGCTGCAAAAATCCGCGTTATAGCCGTCAATACGCCGGATTCATTACCCCTGATCGGCGTTTTTTTTTGGCCGATTTCCGAACCGTATCTCGTCTTTGTTATCTGTTGTGGGTAGTTTGCGTTCGGCAAGGAGTCGTTGGCGCGCCATTTTTTGTGCAGGACGCACAGAATTACTCAGAGGCTTCACCTTTATGAATCGCAGAAATCTCCTGAAAGCGTCCATGGCGTTGGCCGCCTACGGCAGCGTATCGGCCTCAGGGCTTTTTGCTGCGCGGGCACTGGCCGCCGCAGCCGATGGCGAGATCGAACACTTCGATTTTGCAGAGTTGCAGGCGCATGCCAAGAAGCTTGCGAGCAAAGGGTATGTGAGCAACAAGCAGGTGCTGCCACCGGTACTTGCGAACATGACGCCGCAGCAATTCAATGCCATCCGCTACGACCCGAATCACTCGCTGTGGAAAGACGTCCACGGCCAGCTCGACGTGCATTTCTTCCACGTCGGCATGGGTTTCAAGACGCCCGTGCGCATGTACAGCGTCGATCCGCAGAGCAAGCAGGCGCGCGAAGTGCATTTCCGCCATGACCTGTTCAACTACGAGAACAGCGGCATCGACAAGAACCTGGTCAAGGGCGACCTGGGCTTTGCCGGTTTCAAGCTGTTCAAGGCGCCTGAAATCGCCATCAATGACGTCGTTTCGTTCCTCGGCGCCAGCTACTTCCGCGCGGTGGACAGCAACAAGCAATACGGTCTCTCGGCCCGCGGCCTGGCCATCGACAGTTACGCCAAGCGTCAGGAAGAATTCCCGGACTTCACCAAGTTCTGGTTCGAAACACCGGACAAGAACGCGACACGTTTCGTGGTCTACGCACTGCTCGACTCGCCGAGTGCAACCGGCGCCTATCGCTTCGACATCGACTGTCAGGCCGGCCAGGTGGTCATGGAAATCGACGCGCACGTCAATGCGCGTACCGATATCCAGCAGTTGGGCATTTCGCCGATGACCAGCATGTTCAGTTGCGGCACCCACGAACGCCGCATGTGCGACACCATCCACCCGCAAATCCACGACTCGGATCGCCTGTCGATGTGGCGTGGCAACGGTGAGTGGATCTGCCGTCCGCTGAATAACCCGGCCAAACCGCAATTCAGCGCGTTCTCCGACACCGATCCGAAAGGCTTCGGGCTGGTACAGAGCGATCACGAATTCTCCAGCTATCAGGACACGGTCGTCTGGTACAGCCGCCGTCCAAGCCTGTGGGTCGAGCCGATCACGGCGTGGGGCGAAGGCGAGGTCAGCCTGCTGGAACTGCCGACCACCGGCGAGACGATGGACAACATCGTGGTGTTCTGGACACCGAAGACGCCGGTCAAGGCCGGGGATTCGATGAACTACGGCTACAAGCTGTTCTGGAGCCCGCTGCCGCCGGTGAGCACGCCGCTGGCACAGGTCCATGCGACACGTTCAGGCATGGGCGGTTTCCTCGAAGGCTGGGCACCGGGCGAGCATTACCCGACAACCTGGGCCCGCCGCTTTGCGGTGGACTTCAACGGTGGCGGCCTGGATCGCTTGCCGGAAGGCACCGGGATCGAACCCATCGTCACGGTCACTCATGGCAAGGTGCAGGACTTCAACATCCTCGTGCTGCCGGACATCAAGGGCTACCGCGTCACCTTCGACTGGGTACCGGACAGCGACTCGGTCGAGCCGGTCGAAATGCGCATGTTCATCCGCACTGGCGACCGTACGCTGAGCGAGACCTGGCTCTATCAGTACTTCCCGCCCGCACCGGACAAACGCAAGTACCCGTAATCCGCAGATTTGTGACGCAGAGCGTCACGAAGGGCATTCCACGGAGCGTGAGGAACGATAAGTGTCTGGGCTGGGGCATGAGGAACGATAGGTGTCTGCAGGATCGCGTCCGCAGGAACACCATCGTGCCCATGCTCCAGCGTGGGCACGCCGTTCTGGACGCTCCGCGTCCTGTCCCGGGCACGGGGCGTGCGGCGCATAACCATTAATCCTGACTAATTAATTGACAGTTGCCCCAACTGCGACTGATATACCTGTTGTCATGCCGTTGCGAGCGTCCGCTCCAGACCCCCATCTCACAAAGCCTGCCTGTGTCGACACGTCCCCGTGATCGTCGGGCGGTAGCTTTGTCCGCGCAATTCCCCTGACGTATTTCACAAGGCAGCCAGCATGGCGTTGAATACTGCGAACGGCGTCGACGCCAGGTCGTCGTTGATGTCCTTTGACAAGTCCACGGTGGTGGTGTGGGTCGCCATCAGCCTGATTCTGGTCGAGACCTTTTCCGGAGCATTGCGCTTCTACTTCGATCAGGCAGGCCTCAGCCCCCTGCTCTACCTGCCCAAGGCCGCCTGCATCCTGCTGTTTGCGCTCGAACTGCGCACCTTCAGGGCCGGATGGCTGTTCTGGACGTTCACGATCCTGTGGCTGCTTTCCGGGCTGCTGGCCATGCTGCATCGCGCCAGCGTGCACAACCTGGCGTTCAGTCTGTTCGCGCTGAGCCCGCTGGTGTTCGGCCTGGTGTGTGGCCGGCACCTGCTGTATCGCCGCAAGCTGCTGTACCGCGCCATTGCTTTTTGCCTGCTGGCCTCGCTGCTGGGGATTGCCCTGGACAAGCTCACCTCCGTGCCGTGGAAGGGCTACAGCTACAGCGTCGGTGAAACCCAGTTGAGCGCCAATACCTCATGGAGTGCGGACGAGGTGGATCGCATTGCCGGTTTCGCCAGAGTGTCCAACGTGCTGTCGATCATGATCGCCTTCTACACGCTGTACCTGCTCATGTTCCTGCGCTCGCGCCTGATGATGATGTTGCTGAGTGCGGTGGCGCTTTACGCCATCGTGCTGACCACCAGCAAAGCGCCAGCCGCGGCCTTCGCCCTGACCATCGTGCTGCTGTTGTTACGGCGGATGAGCTGGACCTGCAGGACAGTGTGCGCCGTGGTGGTAGGCATCGGTCTGCTGTTGCCGGCGCTTGGCCTGATCGTGAGTCCTGATGCCTACGCGGTCAGCAACGGCGGCTCGCTGGCCTCGCTGTATGACCGGCTGATCAACACCTGGCCCGGCCTGATCAATGCGATGAGTCGCGAAGGCTGGATGATCAGCGGCGCAGGCTTCGGCATGGTCGGCAGCACGATGGGGCTGTTTCCGGTGGACGGTGCCGGAGTATTTCTCGGCATGGACAGCTCCGCCCTGTACCTCTGGGCAATGCTGGGCGTGCTCGGCTTGCTGCTGTATGCGCTGCAGATTCCGCTGTTGTTCCGACTGATCGATGATCAGACCCGTGTCGGCCATATGTTGCTGGCGATCAGCTTTTGCTGGTGCCTGATCAGCTGGACCACCGACATGTTCGAGGTCGCTGTCGCCAACCTGTTCATCGGCCTGGCGATTGGTCATGTGATTGCCGGCAGAGAACCTTCTGCGAGCCATGCGCCCGGACTGTCGTCGACCGCCCGCTGACCGCCACCCCATCACCACCACGCTGGCCGCCGATACGTTTCGGCTGATCCCCGGCACCCTCTCCCTCACGATCAGCCAACGGATGGCGTTCTCAAATGGACTTCAGAAAAGACATCAATGGCCTGCGCGCCATCGCAGTGATCGCGGTACTGCTCTTCCACTTCCACCCCGACTGGCTGCCTGGCGGCTTTGCCGGTGTCGACGTGTTTTTCGTGATCTCGGGGTATCTGATCACCGGCATCATCCTGCGCGGCTTGAGGAGCGGTAAGTTCAGGCTGGCAGCGTTCTACACGTCACGGGCCAGACGCATCGTCCCGGCCCTCGCTGCGCTGTGTTTTGCCTTGCTGCTGCTGGGCTGGTTCGCCCTGCTGCCGCTGGATTACAGTGCGCTGGGCACACATGTGGCGAGCAGCCTGGGGTTCGTTTCCAACTTCGTCTATTGGCGTGAGGCGGGGTATTTCACCGCCAGTGCCCATGAGAAATGGTTGCTGCACACCTGGTCGCTGTCGGTGGAATGGCAGTTTTACCTGCTGTACCCGATTGCGCTGCTGATGCTCAGCCGCTTCGTCGCGCTGCATAACCTGCGCTGGTGGATACTCGGAGCAAGCCTGGCAGGCTTTGTGGTCTGCATACCTGCCTCCTCGCAATGGCCGGAGGCGGCGTTTTACCTGCTGCCGACCCGCGCCTGGGAGTTGCTGGCAGGTGGCGTCGCCTGTCTGTTCCCGCTGCAATTGAAGGCCCTGCAGCAACGCGCTCTGGAACACATCGGACTGACGCTGATCGTGGCCGGTTTCTTTCTGCTGTCCGTGCAGGACACATGGCCGGGTTATCTGGTGTTGATGCCGGTGCTGGGGACGTTCGCGGTGATCGTCGCCGCGCGCAACGACTCGCTGCTGACCTGTAACCCGCTGGCCCAATGGACCGGCACACGGTCGTACTCGCTGTACCTGTGGCACTGGCCGGTGGTGGTGTGGATGAATGACGCCGGGTTGCTGGGCGAGACCCGCACGGTGCTGGTGGGCATCGGCGTGGCCGTGACGCTGGGTCTGGTTTCATGGCGGCTGATCGAGCAGCCCGTCAGCAGGCCGTCGTCTGATCAGCGCAGCAGACGTGCCACGTTCGGCGCGCTGATCGCTCTGCTGTTCGTCGGCGGAGCGCTGGTGAGTGCGACTGGCGGCGCGGTATCGCCACTGCGCCCGGTCAGTGTTTCGGACAAGGCGCGTTTCATTCAGGATTACGCTGATCGTCAGCACAACCTGTACGAGCCTTACTGGCTGAAATGTGACGCCTTCTCCGCCCTGACCCAACGCGGCCAATCAGCCATCGACGAAGCCTGCACGCGCAAGCAAGGTGCGGGCGGCGTGTTCCTGTGGGGCGACTCTCACGCGCAGGCGCTGTCGCTCGGCTTGCGTACCTTGCTGACACACAGCACGCCTTTCTATCAGGTCGCCTCGGCCAGTTGCCGCCCCGCTCTGAGTGACCATCAAAGACGCACCTCTGCGACCAGCAGGGCCTGTGACTACTCCAACAGAACGGCCCTGCAGAGCATCGAAAAGCTGCATCCGGACGTCGTGGTCATCGCACAAAAGGATCGGCACGACAAGACCGACTGGACGCAGATCGCGACCCGGCTCAAGGGCTTGGGCGTGAAGCATATCGTGCTGATCGGCCCGGTCCCGCAGTGGAACCCGTCGCTGCCCAGCGTCATCGCCAACCGTCATTGGGGGCTGAGCGAATCGCACATCCGCGATCCGGCTCTGGATCAAAGCCTCATGCTGGTGGATCAGGCGGCCCGCAATTTGGCCGCATCGGCAGGCATCCAGTTCGTGTCGCTGATCGACAAACTGTGCATCGCCGATGCCTGCCTGGTACGCCTGGAAGACAACCGCTCGCTGCTGCAGATCGACTCGGGGCACTTGAGCGCAGAAGGTTCGCTGTACGTCGTGCGCAACTATGTACTGCCGCAATTGGTGAATTAGTCAGCCGCTGAGTACAAACGTCCTGTTTCTGGAGGCTGTAGCGGCCTCCGGCCGGCATCAAAGGCGGACTTGTGTATAACGATGAGGGCTCGGCGTGGGCCGGTGATCAATGCAGCTCTTTGAGGCGCTCGGCAAACTTGACGAGGTCGGCCAGGGAATCGGCTTCCATCTTGCGCATCACCGAGCCACGGCGGACCTTGACGGTGATTTCGCTCACGTTCAGCCGGGCTGCAATCTGTTTGTTGAGCAGGCCGCTGACCACCAGCTCCATCACCTGCTGCTCACCGAGATTGAGGCTGGCGTGGCGGCGCCGCAGTTCGGCTTCGACGGCGGCACTCTGGCGCCGGCTGCGATCCTGCGCCAAGCCCTGCTGAATGGCGTCGAGCAAGTCCTGATCGCGAAAGGGCTTGGTCAGAAACTCCACCGCACCGGCCTTCATCGCCCGCACGGACATGGGGATGTCACCATGCCCGGTGATGAAAATGACCGGCAGGGAAATCCCCGACCTGGCCATATGTTCCTGGAAATCCAGGCCGCTCATGCCCGGCATGCGGATGTCCAGAATCAGACAGCCCGGCGCGTCAGGACGCGGGGTGTCCAGGAACTCGCGGGTCGAGCCGAACAGCATGCTGCGCAATCCGACCGAGGCCAGCAGGTCCTCCAGCGAGGAGCGCACCGACAGGTCGTCATCGAGGACGTAGATGATCGGCTCTTCGGTCGGTGATGCAGTGGCAGCTGTGCTCATCAGGTTTCCATCTTTCCAGTAGGCAGGGTGAAGTGAAACGTAGCACCGATTGACGGGTTGGGCGTGACCCAGATGCGCCCGCCATGGGCCTCGATGATCGAACGACTGATCGCCAGGCCAATCCCCATCCCTTCCTCCTTGGTGGTGTAGAACGCGTCGAACAACTGGTGGATGTTTTCCGGCAGCACGCCGATCCCATTGTCGCTCACCGCAAATCCGATATCGCCGCCGTCTTGCAAGCCCACCCGAACCTCCAGTTGCGCCTGTTCCGCCTTGAGCTTTTTCATCGCATCCACGCCATTGAGCATCAGGTTCAGCAACACTTGCTGGATCTGCACCCGATCAGCCAGCAGCGGCGGCAGGCCCTCCGGCACGTCGACCAGCAGTGCGACGCCCTGCCCTTCTATCTCGCTGTGTGCCAACGCGACGATCTCGGCGACGGTATCGGCCACGCTGATCCACTCCTTGTGAGTGGACGAACGCTTCGCCAGGGCGCGCACTCGCACGATGATGTCCCCGGCGCGGTTCGCGTCACTGATCATGCGCTCGACCGCCTGGCGGGCCTTGTCCAGGTTGACCGGCTCGGTGGCCAGCCAGCGCTGACAGGCATTGCCACTGGTGACAATGGCCGACAGCGGCTGATTGACCTCATGAGCAATGGACGCCGTCAGTTCACCCAGTTGATTGACCCGTGCGATCCGCGCCAGCTGCGAGCGCGCTTCGTGTACCGAACGGATGGCCAGCGCCATGCGCAGCGCCAGCCAGGTGGTCATGGCGATGGCCGCCAGGCTGATGATGCAATTGATCAGCCCGGACGCCTCACTGCCTCTGGAGGTCGTCATCTCGTAACTGATCACGGTCAGCACCATGCACAGCAACGCCATCGCGATAACGCCTGTGGCCGGCAGGAACCTGACCGCCAGCAGCACCACCACAATCTGAAATACGCCCACGGCGATTTCCAGGTCGGTCAAGGTGTCGGCAACCGCAATGACCAGCGCCAGCATCAGCAACGCGATCAGCCGCACTGCCATAGCGGCCTTGCCGTAGGATTCAGGTTCACGCATGCGCATCATCCCGCTGGTTGCAAAAGGCCCGTTGAGTATGTCCTACAAACCTCAGGACGGGTTGTCCAGGCTGAACTGATCGGCCAGTTCGTCATAGGCGAACAACTCCGCGTAGCGCCCCCATTGAATCACTGCATTGAGGGTCTGCATGGCGTCGCTTTCGGACATGAAGTCTTCGAGTTGATCACGAAAGCGCCGTGCCGGTGCCGTGTGCGTGGGACGATCATCCAGCACTCGACGGATATGCGCCACCAGCGGCACGAAGCTCAGCAGGTGCTGGGCGAACAGTTGCTTGCGCTCGTCGACATCCGCCAGCGCATAGCGATTGGCGGCAGGCAGCAGGCGAATGTCGCCGCCCTTCAGTTCAGCGAAGCGCAATAGTTGCAGCACCTCGGCAATCGGGAAGAGCTCGTCGGCGTTGTAGTGCAGCGCCGCGGCCAGCTCCGGCAGGTCGGCTTTCAGGCTATAGGGCGGCGCGTGAATCGCCTCGATCAGCCCGGCCAGTGCGTTGGTGGAAACCTGTGGCAACACCATCCCCAGCCCGGTGCCCGGAAACACGCCCTGACGAATCTCGCCGGCGTCGTTGTCCTGGGTCATCAGCACGTAGATTTCTTCCACCAGCGCCCGAAAGATCGGGTCCTGGCGGTTACGTGGCTGGGGCAGATCGACCTTGATCTCGCTGATCACCCGCCCAGGATTGGAGGAGAACAGCAGGATGCGGTCGCACATCAGCACGGCTTCGGCGATGTTGTGCGTCACCATCAGGATCGACTTGATGGGCATGCGCCCTTCGCTCCACATGTCCAGCAAGTCAGTGCGCAGGGTTTCGGCGGTGAGCACGTCGAGCGCGGAAAACGGTTCGTCCATCAACAGCACGTCAGGATCGATGACCAGCGCGCGCGCCATGCCCACCCGCTGGCGCATCCCCCCGGAAAGCTCCTTGGGGTAGGCGCTCTCGAAACCGTCCAGGCCGATCAGATCAATCGCCGCCAGTGCGCGCTTGCGGCGGACCGCGGCGGGCACACGTTGCGCTTCGAGGCCGACTTCGACGTTTTCCAGCACGGTCAGCCAGGGAAACAGCGCAAAGCTCTGGAACACCATGCCCACCGACATCGCCCGCCCTTGCGCACGGCGCGGGAAATTCACCTCACCTTCGGTGGGCACCACCAGCCCGGCGATGGAGCGCAACAGGGTCGACTTGCCCGAACCGGACCGGCCCAGCAGGCCCACTATTTCGTTCTCGTTGAGCGTCAGGGTCACGTCATCCAGCACCAGGCGCTCTTTGCTGCCTTTGCCGTACACATGTCGGACCTTTTGAACATCTACCAGGCAACGCGTTTCGACAGCCATCATGATGGCGCCCTCCCCTTACACAAGATCAGACAAGACTCAGACGTCGCTCGGCAAACCCGTACAGCGGGCGCCACAGCAACCGGTTGAACGCAATCACGAAGACCGACATGACCACGATGCCCAGCGCAACGCGTGGAAAGTCGCCCGCCTGGGTCGCATTGGCGATGTACGACCCCAGGCCTGCCGCTTCCAGATGCTGATCGCCCCAGGAAACCGCTTCGGCGACGATACTGGCGTTCCACGAACCACCCGACGCGGTCAGCGCCCCGGTGATGTAGTAGGGAAACACGCCGGGCAGCGCGACACGCCGCCACCACTGCCAGCCACGCATGTTGAACATGGTCGCCGCTTCGCGCAGATCAGTCGGCAAGGCACTGGCCCCGGCGATCACGTTGAACAGGATGTACCACTGGGTGCCGAGCACCATCAGCGGCGACAGCCAGATGTCCGGGTTCAGGTGCAGGCCGACAATCGCGATCACCGCAAAAGGGAACAGAACGTTGGCCGGGAACGCCGCCATGAACTGCGCGATTGGCTGCAAGCGTTCAGCCCAGACCGGACGCAGGCCGATCCAGATACCCACAGGCACCCAGATCAGGCTGGCGACGACGATCAATACGATCACGCGCACCATCGTCGCCAGGCCCAGGCCAAAGGCAGTGACCATGTCGCTGGCGCCCAGTGACGCCTCGATGAACCTGAACAGGTACACGCTGCCGGCCAGGCAGGCGGCCATGACCAGACCCAGCCACGCGTAGTCGAGCACGCGGACGACGCCTGGGGTGAGCTTCACTTTCCACAGCCGGGAGATCACGCGCCCGTCGATCAGCATCAGGCATTTCCACGGTGCAGCCAGGACCGAGCCCAGCATCGGTGCGACACGGGAGCGGCCCAGCACGCTGTACATCCACGAGCGCGGACGCTTCGACGATGCGGTTTGCTCGAAGCGGAATTTGTCCGCCCAGGCGACGATCGGCCTGAACAGCAATTGGTCATAGGCCAGAATCACCAGCGCCATTGCGCCCACTGCCCAGGCAATCGCAGCCAGGTTTTTCTGCTCGATGGCCAGCGCCAGCCAGGAACCGATGCCCGGCAGATTGACCGTGGTATCGCCGACCGAAATGGCCTCGCAGGCGACCACGAAAAACCAGCCGCCGGACATCGACATCATCATGTTCCACACCAGCCCCGGGATGGCGAACGGCAGTTCCAGGCGTGTAAAGCGCAGTACTGCAGATAACCCGAACTGACGGCTGACTTCGTTCAGATCACTCGGTACGGTACGCAGTGACTGATAGAAACTGAAGGCGAGATTCCAGGCCTGGCTGGTGAAGATGGCAAAGATCGCTGCGCATTCAACACCCATCTGCCGACCGGGAAACAGGCCCATGAAGAAGGTCACGGTGAACGTCAGAAAACCCAGCACCGGTACCGACTGAAGAATATCCAGCGCCGGGATAATCACCTGCTCGGCCTTGCGGCTTTTGGCAGCCAGCGTGGCGACGACAAAGGTAAAGATCAACGAAGCGGCCAGCGCGATGAACATACGCATTGTAGTGCGCAATGCATATTCGGGCAGGCGCGCCGGATCGAGGCTCATGGGGCTCGAATTCAGCACCGCCAGCGGCTGCATCATCTGGCCAAGGCCATAGATGAACAGGCCAATGAACAGAGTCAGGATGGCCAGGCAAATACCATCGGCCCAATAAGGCGTGCGTGCACCGGGTTTGACGAAACGGGGCGTCCGCAGGCTTTTACCGAATTCAAATATCGAATGCATTGCTCACCTCGAGCCGGCCGCGCAGGCGCAGACCCACCCGCTTTAATAAGCAAACAGGCAGTCAGCGATAACAGATAAAGGCCGTGAGTTAATAGTTGCCGTACAGTGAGGTAAAGCTTATAGCGTTTCGATCAACAGTAGAAACCTGCATAAGTAGCTCATGTTTATCTGTCAGTATCAGTGATATATACCAACGTATAGTTATATAACTGTGGCTCTGTTGTTCAGGCCAGTTAAGCGTTGTACAAAAGAACATTATCGTGCCCATGCTGGAGCGTGAGGAACGATAATCTCGACTATCGTGCGACGCTCCGCGTCGTATGCCGTTCCGGACGCTCTGCGTCCTCACCTGAGAAAGCGGTGCGGCCTGGAGCTGTGACGCGGAGCGTCACGAACTGCGTTCCCACGCGGGAGCGTGCGGCACGACAGATGTCCGGCTGCTCCGCGTGGGCACGAACGTCAGGTGGATCACACCCGGAAGTGGCTGACCATCATCTGCAGCTGGCCACCGAGACGTGCCAGCTCGACGCTGGAGGCTGCGGTTTCTTCGCTGGCTTCGGCGGTCTGTTCGGATACATCGCGAACGTTGACGATGCTGCGGCTGATTTCGTCGGCCACCGAGCTTTGCTGTTCGGCGGCGGCAGCGATCTGCTGGTTCATCGCCTGAATGCTCGAGACGGTCCGGGTGATGCTTTCCAGCGACGTACCGGCCCTGCGCGTCAGCTCGACACTGCTGTCTGTCAGCGTGCGGCTGCCGAGCATGATGCCCGACACCTGACGCGTGCCGTTCTGCAATGCAGCCACCAGCCCTTCGATTTCTTCGGTGGACTGCTGGGTACGCTGCGCCAGGCCGCGAACTTCGTCGGCGACCACGGCAAAACCCCGGCCGGCTTCCCCGGCACGTGCTGCTTCGATAGCAGCATTGAGGGCCAGCAGGTTGGTCTGCTCGGCAACCGCCTTGATCACATCCATGACCTTGCCGATCTTGTCACTGTCCTGCTCCAGCACGTTCATTGCGTCAGATGAGCGAACCACTTCGGCGGCCAGTCGCTCGATCTGCTGGATGGCTTCGCCGACGACCTTATCGCCGTCGCGCGCCTGCTGGTCGGCATCGGAAGCCGCCACGGAAGCCTGCTCGGCATTGCGCGCCACTTCGTGCACCGTCGCCGACATTTCATGCATGGCGGTGGCCACCTGGTCGGTCTCGACCTTCTGACTGTTGACCCCTGCACTGGTCTGCTCGGTAACTGCCGACAGCTCTTCAGCCGCGCTGGCAATCTGTGTGACGCCATCGCGTATACCGGAGATCAGTTCGCGCAGGGTTGTCTCCATGCGCTGGATGCCTTGCTGCAAGACGCCCAGCTCATCGCGTCGGGTGACCGCTTCGGTATGCGTCAGGTCGCCGGACGCAATACGCTCGACGATGGCCAGCGTATCGCGCAATGGCCGGGTGATCTGACGCGTGATGATCACCGCGGCAAGTATGCCCAGCAGCATGACCAACACCACACAACCTATCTGCAGGCTGCGCGCGTGAGCGGTGTCTTCCTTGCCCATCTGCATCTGAAGGCCGTACAACTCTTCGCCCAGCTTGACGATGGTCGCACCCTGGGTGGTCAGATCCTTGCGCACGCTCGCTGCTGTCTGAGTGGTTGCCTTGAAGGCATCGACCGAGCTGCGGTAATTGCGTAAAGCGCTTTCAAACTGTGCGATCTGTTCGCGGTTGGCAGGACCAAAAGCGGCCTTGAACCTGTCCAGATGACTGATCGCGCTATCCAGTTGCTGGAAGGCTGCTGTCTCGGTCTTGTCATTCGGATTGCCGGTATAGCCACGCACTTCATAACGCACCAGAACCAGGTCTTGCCGGGCGCTGTTCGCCAACTGGGCCAGATCGAAGCGTGCCGGGTCAGCAGGATCTATCTGCAGGACGGCATTGTTCAACGACTCGACGGCCTGCATGGCCGCTGTACCATTGGCGGTCATCTCGTTGCGCACTTTGGCACCGGCCTGGTACACGGCGCGCATGCTGTTCAGGGATGCTTCATAGTCGCGGGTGACATCGGCCAGTTCGCGCAGCGGCTTGAGATTGACCGGGTTGTTGAAGCTGATGAGCAGTGATTGCTGCTGTGCCTTGAACACATCCAGCTTGCTTTGCATATTCTGTGCTGCGGTTTCATCGCCGTCAGTCAGCATGTATTGCAGACGCGCGACTCGCAGATTGGTCAGGTTGTCACTCAGCCTGGTGATATCGCCGATGCGGTCGGTGCGATAGATGAGCTTGTCGAGGCTGGTCCAGCCAACAAGGGCGAGGACAGCCGTGAAGAAAAGAACGGTCCCAAAGCCCAATGCCAACTTCATGTTGACGCTGATATTCGCAAATCTGCTGTTCATAAAATCTCCTGAAGATGCTTTTTTGTGCGCAACGAAAGAGCTGAGATTTGTTTTTATGGACAGCAAACCCGCGCGCCAGAGCTATCGGCCGCAGAAGAGCAAAACTTGATCGGAAAAAGGCAATCCGCGCGAGCGCGCCGATTCGGGAGGGAAACCGGGGGCTGAACAGCCCCCGATTCAATCAGGCAATCAGTTTGAAACGCGCCACGACATTGCGCATGTCGCTGGCGACCCGCGCCAGTTCATCGGCGGTAACCGCGTTGTTGTCGATACCCAGCATCAACGTCCCGGAGCTGTTACGAATCTCCATGACATTGCGGTTGATGTCTTCGGAGACCGCATGCTGCTGCACGGCGGCACTGGCGATCTGCGTGTTCATCTCGACGATACGCTCCACGCCCTGACTGATGCTCGACAGGCTGCCCGAGGCATCGCTGGCGGCACTGATGCACGCATGAGCCTTCTGCTGCCCGGCCTGCATCTGCTGCACGGCAGCGTCGGTCGCACCTTGCAGTTGCTGAATGATGCCGCGAATTTCTTCGGTCGACGCCTGAGTGCGCGAAGCCAGCGTGCGGACTTCATCAGCCACCACGGCAAATCCGCGACCCTGCTCACCCGCCCGTGCAGCTTCGATGGCGGCATTGAGGGCCAACAGGTTGGTCTGATCGGCAATGGTGCTGATGACCTGGATAACACCACCAATCGACTGACTGTGCAGGGCCAGCGCCTGGACCTTCTGGGCACTGAGTTCCACTTCTTCGGCCAGCGCCTGAATGGTCGAGTGTGCCTGGTGCATGATGCGCAGGCCGTTACGTGATGCAGTATTCGCTTCATCGGCGGCCAGCGCAGCACCTTCGGTGTTCTGCGCCACATCGGCGACGCTCGCGGTCATCTCGTTGATCGCGGTCGCCACTTGCTCCGTTTCAGCCTGCTGCGCGTTCATCGACTGCTTGGCCAGGCCGATGGATGCGCCCAGCCGGGACGCTACATCCGTCAGTTCGTAAGAGGTGCGGTCCATGTGCGAGATGGAGCTGGCGAAGGCGTCGGCCATCAGGTTCAGGCCGTTGGCGATATCCGCCACTTCGTCCTTGCTGACGACCGCTACGCGTGCACTCAGATCGCCCTCGCCCAGACGTCGGGTAACGCCCAGCAGGCTGTCGATGGTCAGGCGCAAGGCGCGGTAGATGCTGCAGAACGCGTAGAGCAGCAACAAACCCATGATCACGCACATGGCAATCACGACTTCGCGTTGCAGCACCAGGGCGTCGTAGCGAGAATTCAACTCATCCTGAAGCGCGGTCTGAATTTCGTCCTGAGCCTTGTAGAGGCCCGAGACAACCACGTTGCCGCGCGCACTCAGCGCCTGACCCTGCTGCACCGAAAACTCTGTGCCTTTTACGTACGCGTGCAGGTCGCCGCGAAAGCTTTCCATCGCTGCAGTAGCGGCAGTGATCGGGTCACTGATGCGCGCGGCCAGCTCTGGCGAACGACGCTTGAGCAGTCGAATGCTTTGCTCCAGCTCCGCACGAAATTGCAGTTCGATCTTCAGCAGGCTCTCGAGCGAACCACGCATCGATACACTCAGCCCCTGACCGGTTACCAAACCTGCCGTGATACCGCGGATCTGACCGGCGACGTTGATTTCCCGAGGCATACGGATGGTGCTCAGGTCGATCAGAAACAGCGAGGCGTAATCTTCGTCCAGCACCATGCCCGAGGTCGCCGAGACGTAGTAGATAAAGTTGAGTGTCTGGGCCAGTTGCTCGTTCCACTGGGCGAACACTTCATCCTGCGACAGGCCTGGCTTGATACTGTCCATCAGGGAACGGGTGCTTTCGCGCAGGCGCTGTACGCGGTTCTCGGTTTCCAGCTGCTGCCCTTGGCGTGCGTCCATGTCGGCAAGATTAGCAAGAGCGGTTTCGAGCTGAGCGCGATTGCTGATCACATCCTGAGCGGCAGAGGCATCGCCGGCGAGCAGACGGTTACTGGCCGCGCGCTGGAGCATGGAAGTTCGCAGCACGGGGGTGGTCAATTGCAGGTATTCACGGCCGACGCGCTCTTGCGCGACCGTGTCGATGCTTGCATTCAGGCTGTTGAAAACCCGAAGACCGAGAACGATCAGCGGGATAACGATAATGATGGCTAAAACGGCAAACTTGGCAGGGAAACGCAGGCGATTGGTCAGGTAGATACCAGGCGAAAGGATGTTCATAGTGTTCTCTTTTTAATTAGGGTGTCCGATCCGGGCGGAAAAGCTCCTTTCTTTGCATCACGGGTAGTACAGGGCAGCTATGCCGTGCTGAACGAGGTCATCCATTCAGGTGGAGGCACATTGACATCACTTGAGAGCAGTGGCCTGTCAGGAAGTTCAATGGGTGCTATAGCCTGATACTCGGGCTATCGACCAGGCCACGGTTAACGTGAGGTCAGGATCATCGGGCGAATGGCGGGCGAGAGCGCTTTACCGCTAATACGCTTGCGGCAGGCATGATTCGAATGAGGGTATTCAGGTCAATCAGGCGGGAAACAACTGTTCATCTGACAGTCTGGCGACCGTAGACTTTGCAAAAGAGAAATACCGTCGTGCGACATCGTGACGCACGACGGTAGGTGTCGTATCGAGGTGATCGAGGGCTCTTCAAGCCCTCGCCCACTCCACGTTCGACAAACCGAGCTTTTCCGCCTGAGGCTTGCTCAGCTTCGGCACCGGGTCGGAACGGTACTTGGGGATCGCACCGAACCCGGCATCCACTGAAGCCCAGTGCCAGGCCTCTTTATTGTCCATGGCGCCTGCTCTTATGTAGAACGTCTTGTAACTGCCATGCAGCAGGTAATCGATACGGTAGTGTTTTTCATCAGCCATTGTGGTGCTCCTGCTTTGTCGACTCGCAAAACAGATCACAGCAGTTTCAAAAAATTCAAAATATTAATGCCATCATTTAAATGATATCATTTAGCCATAACCTGATGTATCTTTATAACTGAACCCTAGGGTTTAGTTGGCGATAGAGTTTGTTTATAACTGCACTTTTACGCTGTTTTCAGCGGGAAACAGTGACGGCCGCCGAGCCGGTTAAAATAGGCTTCTCCGCCACGATGAACGGACATTCAGCGCAGCATAGGGAATAATAAAATTCTATTGAACGGCAGTTTAAACACCGTCGGTCCTCTTTAAAAAAGTTAGCAGTAACGATCGTGCTCCTCAGTCTCTCATAACCTGTGACTGCGTTGAATCGAGCCCATGCACATGGGTTGACGCTTCCCGAGAGATCAAAGCCTGAGGATACGACATGTTCATGTATAACAAGCGACTTCAATATACCGTACGCGTAGCAAGACCCAATCCTGGACTGGCCAACCTTCTGCTTGAGCAGTTCGGTGGGGCTCAGGGTGAACTGGCCGCCGCCGGCCGCTACTTCACTCAAGGGTTGAGTGAAGAAGATCCAGGCCGTAAGGACCTGCTGATGGATATCGCCACCGAAGAACTGAGCCACCTTGAAATCGTCGGTTCCATTATTGTCATGCTCAATAAGGGCGCCAAAGGTCAATTGGCTGAAGGCATCGAAGAAGAAGGCGAGTTGTATCGCGCTATCAACGGTAATGGCAATGACTCACATATCACCAGCCTGCTATACGGCTCCGGTGCGCCGCTGACCAATTCTGCCGGTGTGCCTTTTACAGCGGCTTATATCGATACCATCGGCGAACCAACAGCGGACTTCCGTTCCAACATCGCCGCAGAATCAAGAGCCAAGATTGTTTACGAGCGATTGATGAACGTGACCGATGACCCTGGCGTTAAAGAAGCGCTGGGCTTTCTCATGACTCGGGAAATCGCACACCAGTTGTCGTTTGAAAAAGCCCTGCACGCCATCCAGCCCAACTTCCCGCAGGGCAAGCTGCCGGGCATGCCGGAATTCACCAACAAGTACTTCAACATGTCCGGCGAATCCAATGTACGCGGCGCCTGGAATCAAGGCGGCGACTGGGAGTATGTGGAATCGCCACAAGCGGCTGTCGATGGCGGCGATGGTACGGCCTCGGTCACGCTCAATGAAAAGGACACCGAGGCGCTGGAAATGATGAAGGAACGGACCCAGTCCGACCCGGCCGCCAACCCGATCACCGGGGCGGACCTGGGTTCTGGTCTGGTCCAGGGCAAAGATGCCTGAAACGGCAACCCTTGTTATGTTCAGGAGAATGGAATCATGAAGAAACTTCGCTCCAGCACATCCCCTTCGCCGCAGGGCGAGTTCGATACCGCCTTGAGCGACGCGGTATTTGTAAAAGGGCTTCGTGCCTTCGAAGCCCAGGCGCTGCGTGCACGCCGAGGCTTCCAGGTGGTGATGGCGATCAAGGGTTTCGGCGTTGGAACCCTGCTTGAAAACAACCTGCCACGGCGCTGATCTCACAGCGCATCAAACCCGACTTGTCCACAGGCCAGCAGGCAATCCGCTCGCCTGTGGACAAGTCTCTCTTCGCTGAAAAGGGCAAGAACATGACTCGCACGACGATAGAAGATTTGTTCATTCACGAACTTTCAGACGTTTACAGCGCTGAAAAGCAAATTACCAAAGCACTCCCGCGTCTGGCACGCGCTTCGACCAATCCACTGCTGGCAGAAGCCTTCAAGGCTCATCTTGAAGAAACTCAGGCTCAGATCGATCGTATCGATGAATTGGTGGAAGGCGCTGGTCTGAAGCTGAAACGCATGAAGTGCGCGGCCATGGAAGGTCTGATCGAAGAAAGCAAGGAATTGCTGGAAGAGATCGAAAAAGGTGCAGTGCTCGATGCCGCGTTGATCGGGGCATGCCAGAAGGTCGAACATTACGAGATCGCCAGTTACGGCACACTCATCGCAATGGCCAGACATTTAAATATGAAAGAGGCAGCCGCTTTGTTGAGTGCAACGTTGGCGGAAGAAAAAGGCGCAGACGAAAAGCTCACGGAGATCGCCGAACAGGGCGGAACCCAGGCGGCCACTTCGAAAAAGTAATCATGGTTCACAGCGTCAGCCGCATGACGGTCTACAGGGTGTAGATCCCGTCATGCGGGCTAGTGGAATTACTTCTTGGCAGCATCACCGCCATGCGCAGCAGCGAGTTTTTTCGCATGCTCCAGATGCTTCTCCAGCGTAGGCAGCGTTGCCTTTGCAAACGCCTTCAGCTCTGGATCCTTGCCATTCTCGGCCTCTTCCTTGTACAGCTTGATCGCCTGCTCATGCGCGGAGACCTGATTGTTGGCATAAGCCTGGTCGAACGACTTCTCGCGCATCTCCAGAATCATTGCCTTGGCTTTGTCCATCAGCATAGGGTCTTCGGACACTTCAAGGTTCTTGCTTTTTGCGATTGCAGCCAGCTTCTCATTGGCAGCGGTGTGATCCGTGACCATCTGCTTTGCAAATTCCTTCACATCTGCAGAGACACCTTTCTCATCCTGTGCGAGCTTGCCAACCTGAACTTCGGCGATGCCTTTGGCAGAAGCATCTTCTACGAAATCATCAGCGTCCTGAGCAGCAACAGCCATTTGCGAACCTAGCGAAAGCACAACGGCAATGGCGCTCATGCGAAAATAATTGTTCATTTTCGGTCATCCTTTTATGGGCTGAATACGTCATCGTTATCGATGACATAAACGTTACGACCGGCTTCAAATACCTGCGTTCAGCCTTTTTGATCGGACACGGCATACGCCGATGCCGCGGTCACCTGTTGCGGATGTAAACCCCGACCGGCAATGCATTTTTTCCGCGCAACCTTCGCCCGCTGGAATAAGCACGATCGCCACCTATCGGCGCCCGGAAAATTACGCTGAATTTCCCTGTACTGGGGCACTCACTTATCTACGCTGCATAGAAAAACAGAAGCCCCGAATGACCGCGTCAACGTGATGTTCAACTGCCGAGGTACGATTTTCATGACGTCTCTTCAAGTGATGACCGGCGATGCCGTCGTCAAAACCGTCGTTGAAGAAGCCCGTTCAAAAACCGTCTATCAATCATGGATGAATGAACGTGCTCCTGAACATCAACACGATGCGGTCCTGTTTCTGAATCACTGCCTGGCCCTGGCCGAGCGCGAACACTGCGACCTTCCGGCCCAGCCTGAAGCGCTTGAACAGTGGATGGAGCAGAACGTAGGGGTCGTGGCTGATCAATACGCGCTCTATCTCGAGCAACGCCGCGCCGGAAAACCACGACGGTTTTTCAAGAGCAAAGCGCACGCGATGTATTTCATTCAGCAAGTCGCACCGACCAAAATGGTCGACGGCGCCTGGCTATACGGATTGCTGCCACGCTGGGCAGACTACCGCTTTCACGGCCTGATTCGTACGTACCTTGAAGAACTCGGTGACGGCGAACAGGCGCAGAATCACGTCTCTCTGTACCGGAAACTGCTGGCGGATCTGGACTGCGATACCAGCGTGCCACTGGCAGACGACGCCTACCTGCAAGGCGCAATTCAGCTCTCACTGGGGCAGTTGAGCGAGCAGTACCTTCCCGAGGTCATTGGTTACAACCTGGGCTATGAACAGCTGCCACTGCACTTGCTCATCACATCATTCGAGCTGAATGAACTGGGCATTGACCCTTACTATTTCACCCTGCATGTGACGATCGACAACGCCAGCACCGGCCATGCGCGCAAGGCTGCGCAGAGCGTCCTTGAATTGATGCCGGTCGGCCAAGAGCGCGACGAGTTTTATCGTCGTGTCGCCAGTGGTTACCGCCTCAATGAGCTGGGGATGGGTTCAACTCAGGTGATCCAATCGTTCGATCTGGAGCAGGAAGTGATCGCCATGCTTGAGCGCAAGCGCACGTTCGGTCAGCACATGCATTCCGATTACTGCCGTCTCGACGGCAAGACCGTTAACGAGTGGCTCGCCGAGCCCGATCAGATCCCGGAATTTCTTGCCGTACTGGAGAATAGGGGCTGGATCAAACGTCACGAAGACCCTCTGCACAGCCGTTTCTGGAAGCTGTTCGAGGGTGCAGGTGCACCGATGTTCGGCGTCTTCAACGGTTATGAAAAACAACTCGTGCATGACTGGATCGCCGGTGAGTGGCTGTCGGATGGCAGCGCTCAACCCACGGTCGGCAAACGGCTTCCGGAAGCCTTTCGCGCGCGTTTCCGCAACCTGCAAGACGGCGCTCAGCCCTCCCCTGTGCTTGCTGTGCCTGCCTCGGCGGATGCTGATCCGGACGTTCGCGAACTGCACAGGAAACTGGAATCTGCGCCCGCCTCGGAGAAGATGTCCACGTTGATCGAAAGCATGTCGCCGGCAAGACACGCGACCGCCGCCGGCCTGCACGCGACGCGTCTGTTTGTGAACAGCATGGCCGAGCGCATGACAGGAGCCCACGCATGAGTCATCCCCTCCCCGACAGCGCCGCGCTGATTGCCCTGGCGCAGCGTCTTGAAAACAGCGGCTATCGCTTCATCACGCCCACGCCCCTGACTCATCAACACGTCAATCAGCGCCCGGAAAATCGTACTGCCTCGTCACTGCGCGATGTGTTCGGCTGGAGTCGGCTGATACCGGAGTCCATGCTGCCGGTCGAGGAGGCTCAAGGGTTGCTGGCTGCCGGTATTCTGGAACGTAAGGAAGACGGCTTGAAAAGCCGGGTGAGATTTTCCAGCCTGGATGATCTGCTGCTGGTGCATTCGGCGTTTCCTACCTCAGATGAAGACTCGGTGTTTTTCGGTCCGGATACCTACCGCTTCGCGCAGTCCATCAATCGCCATCTGCAAGGTACGTCGCATCCGGTCAACCGCGCCGTCGACATCGGCTGTGGCACGGGTGCCGGCGCCATGTTGATCGCGGTCGCCCGTCCGCAGGCACAGGTCCACGCCGTCGACATCAACCCCAAGGCGCTGCATTTCGCACAGACCAATGCGGCAGTCGCCGGGCTGAAGAATATGGAGTGCTGCCACAGCGATATTCTCTCGGGCCTGAGCGGAAATTTCGACCTGATCGTCGCCAACCCGCCCTACATGAAAGACACCCAGCGCCGCGCCTACCGCCACGGAGGTGATGCACTGGGCGCAGACCTGTCTGTGCGCATCCTGCGCGAGTCACTGGACCGCCTGACTCCTGGCGGCTCGCTGGTGCTTTACACCGGCGTGGCCATGGTGGGCGAGCACGATCCGTTCTTCGAGGCGGTGCAGGCCGATATCGACCATGCGGCACTGACATGGACCTACCGCGAACTGGACCCGGATGTGTTTGGCGAAGAGCTGCTTGAAGAGGGTTACGAAGACGTGGACCGTATTGCAGCGGTGGAGCTGGTGGTCACCCGACGCCCCGCATGACCCACCGAAATATCTTCAATAGTTCATGCTTATAACGCGCATAAGAACCAAGCATTGGTCAGCCTGACCGCATCCCGGTGAAACTTGCCACGAGCCATCGATCAACACCCTGCTGTTGATCGATGCAGGCTCGTAGCACACCGAAAAGGATGACGACACATGCCACGCCTGAACCGGATTATCGAAACAGCCCTCTACGTAGACGATCTGGCGAACGCCAGGGAGTTCTATTCCGACACCCTTGAACTGGAAGTGATGTTCGAAAGCGCGACATTGGTGGCTTTCAACGTCGGCGGTGTGAGCACCCTGCTGTTGT
This sequence comes from Pseudomonas sp. P135, assembly GCF_020312125.1. Taxonomy (NCBI): domain Bacteria; kingdom Pseudomonadati; phylum Pseudomonadota; class Gammaproteobacteria; order Pseudomonadales; family Pseudomonadaceae; genus Pseudomonas; species Pseudomonas sp. P135. Next base: position 109,911 of record NZ_JAGPYR010000010.1, on the reverse strand, counting down.
TCAAGCGCGGCGCTTCGTTGCAGACGCAGTACCTGAGCGGCGGAGAGATACCACCCCACGATGCACAGGGCCGGATTCATGTGTGCTTCGCCATCAATGCCGACGAGATGCAAGCCTGGGCGGATCGCCTTGCCAGGGCCAGCGTCGCCATCGAAGGCCGCACCGAATGGCCCAAAGGCGGATCGAGCGTCTATTTCCGCGACCCCGATGAAAATCTCGTCGAACTCCTGACGCCGGGCTGCTGGGCGATTTATTGAATCGTTACGGGATGCGCGCACCGCACGCAGTCCCCATAACCCGTCATTTTGAAATGACGACTGCCTGCGGCTTTTTTGCTACATGACAAACTCGTGTCATCGTTCCTTAACACCTTTATGACATTTATTTTGCGCTGGTTATTTCAGGCTGCCGAGGCGCCTGAGAATAAACCGGCTCATCCATTCATGTCATGAGGCGGAAGGAGCGGCACTTGAAAGTGACAGTGTTCGGAACCGGTTATGTGGGGCTTACTCTTGCCGCCTGTCTGGCTGAAGTAGGCCATACCGTCTGTTGCATGGATGTCGACAGCAAGCGCATTGATGCGCTGCGCGAAGGCATATGTCCGATATTCGAACCCGGTCTTGGCGAACTTCTGCGCAACGGCCTGGACTGCAAAAGACTGAGTTTCACGACCGATGAGGTACACGCCAGTCGCTTTGCAGAGTTGGTCTTCATCGCCGTCGGTACGCCAGCGCAAGCCGACGGCAAGGCGGACCTGAGCCAGGTGCTTGCCGTACTGCGCTGCGTGATCAGATACGCCGAAAGTGCCCCGATCATTGTCAACAAGTCGACCTCGCCAGTGGGCACCGTTGACCGCCTGCTCGCTGAGATCGCTGCCAGTGCGCGACGTGATGACGGCTTTGAAGTGATCAGCAACCCCGAGTTTTTCAAGGAAGGCTGCGCAGTCAGTGATTGCCTGCGTCCGGATCGCATTATCGTCGGCGGGGCCAGTCCGCGAGCGCTGGAGCAGATGCGCGAGTTGTATCAGCCCTTCAGTCGCAACCGCGAGAAGTTTGTGGTCATGGATGCGCGCAGCGCAGAGCTGTCCAAATATGCTGCCAACTGCCTGCTGGCGACCAAGATTTCGTTCATCAACGAGATCGCCAACCTGGCTGAACAGGTGGGTGCCGACATAGAACAGGTCCGGCTTGGCATCGGCTCCGACCCTCGTATCGGTTATGACTTCATTTACCCGGGCTGCGGCTTCGGTGGCTCATGCTTTCCCAAGGACTTGCAGGCGCTGATCGGCACGGCCAGCGAGCACGGCGTGGAGACGGCGTTGCTCAACGCCGTGGAACAGGTCAATCGCCGCCAGAAGCACCGCCTGTTCGAAAATATCCACACGCATTATCACGGTGATCTGAGGGGCAAGGTCTTCGCTGTCTGGGGACTGGCCTTCAAGCCCAATACCGATGACATTCGCGAAGCAACCAGCCATACCCTGCTCAAAGCACTCTGGGCAGCCGGTGCCAGGGTTCAAGCGCACGACCCTCAAGCAATAGAAGCGGTCAGGCATCATTACGGCGAGCGAAACGACCTGCAACTGGTGCAGTGCAAGCAAGATGCACTGGAAGGCGCAGACGCTCTGGTGGTGGTGACCGAATGGCAGGACTACCGGGTGCTGGATCTGGACGCGCTCGGCGAAACGCTCGGTGATCGCGTGGTGTTCGATGGCCGCAACCTGTTCGACCCGTTGCAGCTGCGTGAGGCGGGCTTTACCTACTACGGCATTGGTCGTGGCCAGGCGACGCCGGCATGACGGTACTGGTGACAGGTGCTGCAGGGTTCATCGGGTTTCATGTCGCCAAGCGTCTGTGCGAGCTCGGCGTAGAGGTCGTCGGCATCGACAACCTCAACGATTACTACAGCGTCGAGCTCAAACAATCGCGCCTGGCCCTACTCCAGCGCCTGCCAGGTTTCACGTTCCACAGGCTGGACATCACCGATGCCGAAGGGCTGTCCGCGCTCTTCGCGCAAAATGGCTTCGAACAGGTCATTCATCTGGCGGCTCAGGCCGGTGTGCGTTATTCGCTTGAACAACCGAATGTTTACGCCCAATCCAATCTGGTCGGCTTTATCAATGTGCTCGAGGCCTGTCGGCAGTATCGACCGGCGCACCTGATCTACGCGTCGAGCAGCTCGGTCTACGGCGCCAATACGCGCATGCCGTTTCAGGTCGAGGATGCGGTCGACCGGCCGCTGTCCCTGTATGCCGCCACCAAGCGCGCCAACGAACTCACCGCCTACAGCTATTGCCACTTGTACGGCCTGCGCGCCACAGGACTGCGCTTTTTCACCGTCTACGGCCCCTGGGGCCGGCCGGACATGGCGCTGTTCAAGTTCACCAAAGCCATGCTGGCCGGGCAGCCTGTGGATATCTACAACCACGGCGAAATGGCGCGGGACTTCACCTACATCGACGACATTGTCGAAAGCATCCTGCGCCTGCGTCTGCTACCGCCCGATGCGGTTGGCAGCGAGCCGCCCCATCGACTCTTCAACATCGGCCGGGGTCAGCCCGTCAAGCTGCTGGAGTTCGTCGATTGCCTGGAGGCCGCGCTAGGTCTGCGCGCTGAACGGCGCTACCTGCCCTTGCAGGCGGGCGACGTGCTGCAAACCTGGGCTGACGTCAGTGCGCTGAGCCAATGGATCGACTTTCAACCACAGGTCTCGGTCGACACTGGCGTCAGGGCCTTCGTCGACTGGTATCGGGAGCACTATCAGGCCCGGATCTGCGAGCCACTTCAATAACAAGGACTTCCATGACCACGCCCACTTTTCTCTCCGTCGTGATCCCGGCCAAAAACGAAGCCGATAACCTGCCCAGCCTGATAAAAGAAATTTGCACAGCGCTGGACGGGGAACGCTACGAGATACTGGTCGTTGACGACGGCAGCACAGACGACACCTTGAAAGTGCTGACTCACCTCAAGGACAGCGGGCTGACCATGTTGCGGATCCTGCGCCACGAGCGATCACTCGGGCAGAGCACCTCGGTCTATCACGCAGCACTGGCAGCCAACGGCACCTGGCTGGCAACCCTGGACGGTGACGGTCAGAACGACCCGGCGGACATTCCGGGGATGTTGGCGCTGGTACGCGCTCACGCAACGGGCTCGGAGGCGATACAGCTGGTGGCCGGTCACCGGGTGAATCGGCGCGATACCGCCAGCAAACGCTGGGCCTCGCGCTTTGCAAACGGCCTGCGCAGCCGGCTTCTCAAGGACGCGACTCCAGACACCGGGTGCGGCCTGAAACTGATCGAGCGAGCCGCGTTTCTGCGCCTGCCGTACTTCGACCATATGCACCGGTTCATTCCAGCGCTGATTCAGCGACATAACGGCCGTATGGTTACGCACCCCGTCAACCACCGTCATCGCCAGGCTGGCGTGTCCAAGTACGGCAACCTGGACCGCGCGCTGGTAGGCATTCTTGATCTGGTCGGCGTCTGGTGGCTGATCCGTCGGACTCGCCTGGATGTTCAGGCACAGGAACTGCGGCCATGAAGCCGGACAACGAGACTTTCTGGCTGATCCTCGGCTTTGTCGGGCAGGCGGTTTTTACCGGCCGCTTTGTCCTGCAATGGCTGTACAGCGAATTCAAGAAGCGCAGCATCATCCCGGTAGGCTTCTGGTACCTGAGCATGCTGGGCAGCACGATCCTGCTGGCCTACGCCATTTATCGACAGGACCCGGTCTTCATCGCCGGCCAGGCCTTTGGCCTGCTGGTGTACATGCGCAACCTGCAGCTGATCAGCCGACAGGCCAAGACACCTGAGGAGCAATGACAGTGCGAACTCACCTTTCGCCTCGCCTCGAGGGATGGCTACTGGTCGCGCTGGCCGTTTTACTGGTCGGGGGCGGCCTGGGCTTGCGTCTGCCGCAGAACGTGGACGAAGAGCGTTTTCTCGGCGTCGCCCTGGAAATGCTGCAGAACGGCTCATGGTTCGTCCCGCACCGGGCCGCGCAGATTTATGCCGACAAACCGCCGCTGTTCATGTGGGCGACGGCATTCTTCATTTGGCTGACGGGCAGCCCGAACATCGCGCTGTACCTGCCCGGGCTGCTCTCTGCAGGCGCGACCACCGCAGTCCTCTACGATCTGGGCACCCGCCTGTGGAACCGACGCATCGGCCGGTACGCCGCCTTGCTGTTCCTGGCCACCTATCAGACCTACAGCATCCTGCGCACCGGGCAGATCGACAGTTTTCTGTGCCTGTGGATTGCGCTGGGCTTCTACGGCCTGGTTCGCCACGTGTTGCTCGGGCCGGCCTGGGGCTGGTTCTATTTCAGCTGTGCGGCGATGGGCCTGGGCATTATCACCAAGGGCGTCGGTTTTGTTCCCGCGTTGATGTTGATCCCTTACGCCTATGCCGCGCACAAAGGTTGGCACGGTGTCGTGGCCATGCCTGGACAGGCCGCGCGCTGGGCGCTGGGTCTGCTGGTGTTATTGCTGGCCTGCTGCCTGTGGCTGGTGCCTATGATTATCTCGGTCGTGCGTGACGGCGGCCCGGAAGGCTTCGCCTACGTGCAGGAAATACTCTTGCACCAGACCGCCAATCGCTACGCCAGCGCCTGGGACCATCGCGAGCCCTTCTGGTATTTCTTCGTCAAAGTCATCCCGCAGTATTGGCTGCCGCTGGTGCTGGCGCTGCCCTGGCTGATCCCGGCCTGGCGCCGACAGTTGAGCAAGCACGATGGCCGGGTGTTGGTACTGCTCGGGTGGGTGTTGCTGGTGCTGCTGTTCTTCAGCCTCTCCAGTGGCAAACGCAAAATCTACATCTTTCCGGCGCTGCCCGGCCTGGTACTGATAGCCGCCCCCTTGCTGCCCTGGTTATTGAAACGCTGGTTCCATGACCGCATACGGGCTCGGCGAATCGTCCCGGTGGTGGTGGTTATCTGGCTCGGTCTGTGGTTCGCCAGAGGGTTCGTCGAACCCGTCATAGAAGGCCAAAACCCACACAAGGAATTGATGGAACAGGCCGCTTACGTCACTCAAGGTGCTGATCTGGTGCTGGTCAACTGGCGCGAGGGGCACTGGCTCTATGCACGCCAACCCATTGTGCATTTCGGTTTTGCCAAGCCGTCGGCAACCGAACAGGCCGCCCGCTGGCTAAGAGAACACCCCGGCACCTTTGCGCTGGTGCCAGGCGAGCAACTGGCCAATTGCTTCTTGCCGGAAAAAGCCCGGCCGCTGGGCCAGACCTCCAGAGCTGACTGGTTCATCGTCGATGCCGATGCCGACAATGGCCGGTGTAAACCGCAACGCCCTATGCAGGCCTATCGCTTCGCCTGGCAGCAGAATGTTGATTAATCCCCCGCCCAGCCACCCAACACGCGGGAGTGCCTGAAGCCATGCAGCTGGAAACGATCAAGGCAAAGCGCCTGACGTGGTCGAACGTCGCTCGAAGGCAGGTATCACTCGCACAACTCGTGTTGAGTGCAGCTGCTCTCGGGCTGCTGATCCTGGCCTACGCCGTGTCGACACACTTTCAGGTCCACCAACAGCTGTATCAGTACGGTCGCACCTGGTTAAAGGGCAATACGGCAGCCGACAAGAATATCTGGCTGCCGGATTTCCAGGTGGTTATCGACGCCAAACCACTTGCCCCGGACGTCGCCAATATCTCCGGGATCACCTACGACTACGACAATGACCGACTGCTGGCAGTGACCAACAAAGGCCCCATGCAACTGCTGGCGCTGGACGTGAACGGCGACATAATCGCCCACTACCCATTGATCGGTTTCGACGACACAGAAGGTGTGGCTTATCTGGGCAACGGTCGCATCGTGCTGTGCGATGAAGATCTCCAGCAACTGGACATCATCACGTTGCCGACGCAGGCACGCCCCATCCACGTCGAGGAAGCTCAGTTCATTGCGCTACTGATCAACCCCAGCATTCATAACAAGGGATTCGAAGGCGTGACCTACGATCCCGCCAACGACCGCCTGTTCGCGATCAAGGAACGCGATCCACGCCAGATGTTCGAGGTTTCCGGCGTCCTGCGCTCCATCGATCAAGGCCGTTTGCAGATCAAAATTGCCGACCGGCTGGACTGGATCACGAAAAGTGTCGCTGCACGCGACCTTTCAGACGGCTACTACGACCCGCGAACCGGCCATTTACTGCTGCTCAGCGACCAGTCGCGCTCGATCACAGAACTGGACAGCAAGGGACGATTCGTCAGCATTCGATCACTGCTGGCTACCTTCTCCGACCTCAAGCACAGCGCCCCCCAACCCGAAGGCCTGACCATGGATCGCGCAGGCAACCTGTACGTCGTGAGCGAGCCGAATCTGTTTTACAAGTTTTCGAAAGTGCCGGAATAGGTAGTGAAGAAACCAGGCCTTGAGGGTGACTTTCGGGGAGTGGGGGTAGGGTCTTTTTTGGGAGAGCTAATGGAATTCGGAAAAATGTGCGAGTTGCTCAGGACGTGAGCCGTGACAGATCGGGTTTCGCGATAGTTGCCATTATGAAATGCTCCTGATTGTCACTCGATTCAAAGTTAATCACAGTAAATAATCTAGCATCCTCAAGCGCGCTGTCAGGCCGAGCCTATTCCTAGGCCTAGTCGATAACCTACCCGATAGAATCCACGGCTTTTATTAGAGGGTATCGACACAGTATCAGGCGAGTGACTGCCTTGCTTCTGCAATGAAACCTCAAGGAGATGAGTGCAATGTCGCGTAAAGTTTTTGTAGCCGGCGCGTCCGGTGTAATCGGCAGAGCCCTGCTCAAGCTCTTGGTGGCTGCGGGCTACAGCGTGTATGGCGCTACCCGCCGCGCCGAAAAAGTGAAGGACATAGAGGTCACAGGTGCTACGGCAGTGGTGGTTGATGTCTATGACGCCGAGCGTTTAAACGAAGAGTTGGTCCGAATCCAGCCATGGGCTGTTATTCATCAACTGACAGATCTGCCTCGTGGCCTAAGTCCCGAATTGATGGCCAAAGCGGTCGAGAACAACGCTCGTATCCGTACAGAAGGAACGCGCAATCTGGTAGCCGCCGCTCGAGCCGCTGGCGCTACCCGTCTGATAGCTCAAAGCATCGCCTGGGCCTACCGTCCAGGCGACACCCCTTATCTGGAAACCAGCCCTCTGGACGTAGAGGCACAAGGCAGCCGTGGCATCAGCGTGGAGGGTGTGGCGGCCCTGGAACAGCAAGTGCTCAGCGAGCCTGCATTGAACGGCACCGTCTTGCGCTATGGTCAGTTGTACGGGCCCGACACCGGCACTGACGAGCCGACCGGTACCAGCCCAGTACACGTACAAGACGCTGCGCGTGCAGTACTGCTGGCGTTGCAAAAAGAGCAAAGTGGTATTTTTAATATCACTCAGGACAGCCCGACCGTCAGCAACGAAAAAGCCAAGCGCATACTGGGGTGGTCTCCTTCCATGGAGGCTTGACGCCACAACGCAGTTACTCCGTACGAAGGAGTGACCGCGTTAGGACTTATTTTGAATAAATCTGAGTCTGCTCTAATTTACTGAAGCCCTCACCCCTGTGGATAACTCACTCCACCGTCACCGACTTCGCCAGGTTCCTCGGCTGATCGACATCCGTCCCCTTCAACACAGCCACATAATACGAAAGCAACTGCAGCGGAATGGTGTACAGAATCGGTGCCAGGGCATCGATGATGTGTGGCATGGCGATGACGTGGGTGCCTTCGCCGTTCTTCATGCCGGCTTGCTCGTCTGCGAATACGATCAACTCGCCGCCGCGTGCGCGCACTTCCTGCAGGTTGGATTTGAGTTTCTCCAGCAGTTCGTTGTTCGGTGCGACGGTGACGACTGGCATGTCGGCGTCGACCAGCGCCAGCGGGCCATGCTTGAGTTCGCCGGCCGGGTAGGCTTCGGCGTGGATGTAGGAGATCTCTTTGAGCTTGAGCGCGCCTTCCATTGCCACCGGAAACTGTGCGCCGCGCCCGAGGAACAGGGTGTGGTGCTTCTCGGCGAACAGTTCGGCGACTTTCTCGACCGTGCCATCCATTGCCAGAGCTTCGCCGAGGCGGGTTGGCAGGCGACGCAGTTCTTCGACCAGTTGCGCTTCGACACCCTCCTCCAGCGAACCCTTGACCTGACCCAGCGACAGGGTCAGCAGCAACAAAGCAACCAGCTGGGTGGTGAAGGCTTTGGTCGATGCCACGCCGATTTCCGGACCGGCCTGGGTCAGCAGGGTCAGGTCGGATTCCCGGACCAGTGAGCTGATGCCCACGTTACAGATCGCCAGGCTGGCCAGAAAGCCCAGTTCCTTGGCGTTGCGCAGCGCTGCCAGGGTGTCGGCGGTTTCACCGGACTGCGAGATCGAGACGAACAGGGTGTCCGGCTGAACCACTACCTTGCGATAGCGGAACTCGCTGGCCACTTCGACCTGGCAAGGGATGCCGGCCAGGCCTTCAAGCCAGTAACGCGCGACCATGCCTGCGTGGTAGCTGGTGCCACAGGCCACGATCTGAACATTGCGTACTTTGGCGAACAGCTCGGCAGCCTGTGGGCCGAATGCGTGGACCAGCACTTGCTGCTGCCCCAGACGACCTTCGAGGGTGCGCTGTACGACCTTGGGCTGCTCGTGAATTTCCTTGAGCATGAAATGGCGGTACTCGCCCTTGTCGGCGGCTTCGGCGCCTTCATGGTATTGCACCACTTCGCGCTCGACCGACACTCCGTCGACGTTCCAGATCTGCACGCTGTCGCGACGGATCTCGGCGATGTCGCCCTCTTCCAGGTACATGAAACGGTCGGTGACCTGACGCAGCGCCAGTTGGTCGGAGGCCAGGAAGTGTTCACCCAGGCCTATGCCGACAACCAGCGGGCTGCCACTGCGGGCTGCCAGCAGGCGATCCGGCTGCGCGGCATTGATGACCGCAAGCCCATAAGCACCGTGAAGCTCTTTCACCGCAGCCTTCAGGGCAACCGCCAGATCGGCGGTGTCCTTGAGCTTATGGTGCAGCAGATGGACGATGACTTCAGTGTCGGTATCGGATGCGAAGACGTAACCCAGGCCTTTCAGCTGTTCACGCAGCGCTTCGTGATTCTCGATGATGCCGTTGTGGACAACTGCCAGCGTGTTGGCCGAGAAATGTGGGTGGGCGTTACGCTCACACGGGGCGCCGTGGGTTGCCCAACGCGTGTGGGCGATGCCCAGACGGCCGATCAGCGGCTCGCCGGCAAGTGCCTGTTCCAGCTCACTGACCTTGCCGGAGCGACGACGGCGCTCAAGGGAGCCCTCGTTGCTGAAGACTGCCACGCCCGCGCTGTCATAACCGCGGTATTCAAGGCGCTTGAGGCCTTCGAGCAAAATGGCCGTGATATTACGTTCAGCAACGGCGCCGACGATTCCACACATGGTTATCTCCTAGCTGACAGCAGCACAAATCAGATTGATGCCGCGGGCCTGTATCTGATCGCGTGCCTCACTGGACAGGCGATCATCAGTAATAAGGGTGTGGATACTGCTCCAGGGCAGTTCCAGATTGGGGATCTTGCGACCGACCTTGTCGGCTTCGACCATGACCACCACTTCCCGGGCGACTTCCGCCATGACCCGGCTCAAGCCCAGCAGTTCGTTGAAGGTGGTAGTGCCACGCACCAGATCAATGCCGTCGGCACCGATGAACAGCTGATCAAAGTCGTAGGAACGCAGTACCTGCTCCGCGACCTGCCCCTGAAAGGACTCCGAGTGCGGGTCCCACGTTCCGCCCGTCATCAACAGGACCGGTTCGTGTTCCAGCTCGGTAAGGGCGCGCGCAACATGCAGGGAATTGGTCATGACCACCAGGCCGGGTTGCTGGCCCAGCTCAGGGATCAATGCCGCCGTGGTGCTGCCACTGTCGACGATGATTCTGGCGTGCTCGCGAATCCTGGAAACCGCAGCGCGGGCGATGGCCTGTTTGTAGCGCGAAACTGGCTGACTGCCATCGCTTATAAGCTCGTGAGGAAGCGGCACTGCTCCCCCGTAACGGCGCAACAGCAGGCCGTTGGTTTCAAGCGCAGCGAGGTCCTTTCGAATCGTAACTTCGGAAGTTTCAAAGCGTCTGGCCAAGTCGTCCACACTGACTTCGCCTTGCTCGTTGAGCAGGGCGAGAATGTTGTGGCGACGTTGTGGTGTATTACGCTTCGACATGACTGCCTTAAGTTTCGTTTCGAAAGATAACGAAGGCAATCAAAACCTATTTTTTAGGTTTGGTCAAGGTTTCAGGATGGGGCGGCGCAATTTCTGTCGGATACTCGTGACACCGGCTTTTGAGCCTGGGGTTTGACGCGGAGCGTCAAGAACGGTATTCCCACGCTGGAGCGTGAGGAACGAGAGGTGTCTGCCGGAACGCTATCGTACCCATGCTCCGCGTGGGTATGCGGTTCTGGACGCTCTGCGTCCTGGCTTGAGTGTCAACTGTGAATAGTTATGGACGCGTGCCAATGCTGAGCATCGGCACGCGGGTCATCAGGAACTGTGGATAACTCAGTCTTTGCTGATTTTCACCGGACGCTTCCAGCCTTCGATATTACGTTGGCGGGCGCGGGCTACGCCGAGTTGTTCAGCAGGCACGTTCTGGGTGATGGTCGAACCGGCTGCAGTCGTCGCACCGTCCAGGATATCCACAGGCGCAACCAGAGAGTTGTTGGAACCGATGAAGACGTCTGCACCCAACGTGGTCTTGTGCTTGTTGGCACCATCGTAGTTACAGGTGATGGTACCGGCGCCGATATTGGTGCGTGCGCCAACTTCAGCGTCGCCCAGATACGTCAGGTGGCCGACCTTGGCGCCCTCGCCCAGGTTCGCATTCTTGAGCTCGACAAAGTTACCCACATGCGCCTTGGCACCCAGCACGCTGCCTGGTCGCAGGCGTGCAAACGGGCCGGCATCGCTGCCCTCACCCAGGATCGCGCCTTCGATGTGGCTGTTGGCTTTAACGACGACACCCTTGCGCAGGGTGCTGTCCTTGATGACGCAGTTCGGACCGATGACCACGTCATCCTCGATCAAGACCTTGCCTTCAAGAATCACATTGATATCGATCAGCACATCGCGACCGACGCTGACTTCACCACGCACATCGAAGCGCGCAGGGTCACGCAGGGTCACACCAGCCGCCATCAGACGACGGGCTTCGCGCATCTGGTAATGACGCTCCAGCTCGGCAAGCTGCTTGCGATCATTGGCGCCCTGCACTTCCATCGCGTCGTGGGGCTGCTCTGTGGCAACCACCAGGCCGTCATTAGCCGCCATGGCTATCACGTCGGTGAGGTAATACTCGCCCTGGGCATTGTTGTTGGACAGCCGCCCCAGCCAGTCAGCGAGATGAGCGGTCGGCACGGCGAGAATGCCGGTATTGCCTTCGGTGATAGCCTTCTGCGCGTCACTCGCGTCTTTATGCTCAACGATGGCACAAACACGATTCTGATCATCGCGAACGATACGGCCGTAACCGGTAGGGTCATCCAGCGTAACGGTCAGCAGACCCAGTTGCTGCGGGTTGACCCGTTCGAGCAGGCGCGAAAGCGTTTCCACTTCGATCAACGGTACATCGCCATAAAGAATCAATACGGTGTCAGCCGTGAGCGCGGGCAGCGCCTGAGCAACCGCATGGCCGGTACCGAGTTGCTTGTCCTGCATCACGAAATTCAAGTCATCGGCTGCCAGCTGCTCACGCACGGCATCAGCGCCGTGGCCGATCACGACATGTATGCCACTTGGGGATAACTGACGCGCGCTGTGGATAACATGACCCAGCATGGAATTGCCGGCCACAGGGTGTAGAACCTTCGGCAGCGCGGAACGCATCCGGGTACCTTGGCCAGCAGCGAGAATAACGATATCGAGAGACATGATAGGACTACCAACTGAGCGGCAACCGGACCGAAGGCGGGCTGACTTGAAAGAGGAAATCTGAAAAAAGAAAAAGGGTAGCCGAGGCTACCCTTTTTCTCAATCGCGCATCGAGTGCAGCAGGGTTAGCCGCCGAACTTCTTGCGAATTTGCTGAACGGTGCGCAGCTGAGCTGCAGCCTCGGCCAGACGAGCAGTTGCAGATCCGTAATCGAAATCTGCGCCCTTCTCGTTCAGGGCCTTCTCTGCAGCCAGTACGGCCGCCTGAGCAGAAGCTTCATCCAGGTCGGCAGCACGTTGCACAGTATCGGCAAGCACCTTGACCATGTTCGGCTGAACTTCAAGGAAACCACCGGAGATGTAGAACACCTCGGCTTCCCCACCCTGCTTGATCAAGCGGATCGGGCCCGGCTTCAGATCAGTGATCAGCGGCGCGTGGCCTGGAGCGATACCGATATCACCCAGGTTGCCGTGCGCAATCACCATCTCGACCAGACCGGAGAAGATTTCCCCTTCCGCGCTGACGATGTCGCAATGGACTGTCATAGCCATTTGCTTGCCTCAACCTAATAGCGCCCGTTGCCGGGCGCCGGGATTACAGTTTCTTGGCTTTCTCGATCGCTTCTTCGATGCCGCCGACCATGTAGAACGCTTGTTCTGGCAGGTGGTCGTAGTCACCGTTGAGGATGCCTTTGAAGCCAGCAATGGTGTCTTTCAGGGAAACGTATTTACCCGAAGCACCGGTGAAGACTTCTGCCACGAAGAAAGGCTGGGACAGGAAGCGCTGGATCTTACGAGCACGGTTAACCAACTGCTTGTCGGTCTCCGACAGCTCGTCCATCCCCAGGATCGCGATGATGTCTTTCAGCTCTTTGTAGCGCTGCAACACGTACTGAACGCCGCGAGCGGTGTCGTAGTGTTCCTGGCCAATGACGTTCGGGTCCAGCTGGCGCGAAGTCGAGTCCAGTGGATCTACCGCCGGGTAGATACCCAGGGAGGCGATGTCACGGGACAGTACGACGGTGGCGTCCAAGTGGGCAAACGTGGTCGCTGGCGACGGGTCAGTCAAGTCGTCCGCTGGTACGTATACGGCCTGGATCGAGGTGATCGAACCATTCTTGGTGGAAGTGATGCGCTCTTGCAGAGTGCCCATCTCTTCAGCCAGGGTCGGCTGGTAACCTACTGCGGAAGGCATACGGCCCAGCAGTGCGGATACTTCGGTACCGGCCAGGGTGTAACGATAGATGTTGTCGACGAACAGCAGAACGTCGTTACCTTCGTCACGGAACTTCTCGGCCATGGTCAGGCCGGTCAGTGCTACGCGCAGACGGTTACCCGGCGGCTCGTTCATCTGACCGTAGACCAGTGCCACTTTGTCCAGAACGTTGGAGTCCTTCATCTCGTGGTAGAAGTCGTTACCCTCACGAGTACGCTCACCCACACCGGCGAACACGGAATAACCGCTGTGCTCGATGGCGATGTTACGGATCAGTTCCATCATGTTTACGGTCTTGCCGACACCGGCACCACCGAACAGACCGACTTTACCGCCTTTGGCGAACGGGCAGACCAGGTCGATAACCTTGATGCCGGTTTCCAGAAGGTCGTTGCCGCCTGCCTGCTCAGCGAAGGACGGTGCAGGACGGTGAATGCCCCAGCGCTCTTCGGTGGCGATCGGGCCAGCTTCGTCGATCGGGTTGCCCAGCACGTCCATGATCCGGCCCAGCGTCGCTTTACCGACCGGTACGGAGATGGCTGCGCCAGAGTCTGTGACTTCCAGACCACGCTTCAAGCCCTCGGTGGAGCCCATCGCAATGGTACGAACCACGCCGTCGCCCAGCTGCTGCTGAACTTCCAGGGTGGTTCCTGCCGCGCTCTGAACTTCCAGCGCGTTGTAGATACTCGGTACGCTATCGCGTGGGAATTCCACGTCGATCACGGCGCCGATGATTTGAACGATACGTCCGCTACTCATTAGCTGGTTCCTCTAATATTTGAACCGTTAAACCGCGGCAGCGCCGCCGACGATTTCCGAGATCTCTTGGGTGATCGCTGCCTGACGCGCCTTGTTGTAGATCAGCTGCAAATCGCTGATCAAATCACCGGCGTTGTCTGTGGCGTTCTTCATCGCGATCATCCGCGCTGCTTGTTCAGCTGCGTTGTTCTCGACCACCGCCTGGTACACCTGCGATTCCACGTAGCGAACCATAAGGCCGTCTAGCAGCTCTTTGGCATCGGGTTCGTAGAGATAGTCCCAGTGGTGCTTGAGCCCTTGATCCGGGGTTGCCACCAGCGGAATCAATTGCTCCACTGTTGGTTGCTGGGTCATGGTGTTGATGAACTTGTTGGATACCACGGACAGGCGATCAATACGGCCATCCAGGTAGGCATCCAGCATCACCTTGACGCTGCCGATCAAGTCGTTGATCGACGGCTCTTCGCCCAGGTGGCTGATCGCAGCGACGACGTTACCGCCGAAGTTGCGGAAAAATGCCGCACCTTTGCTGCCGACCACGCACAGATCGATCTCTACACCGTTTTCACGGTTCACCGCCATGTCCTTGACCAGAGTCTTGAACAGGTTGGTATTCAAGCCACCACACAGACCACGGTCACTGCTCACTACGACATAACCGACGCGCTTCACAGGGCGCTCGATCATGAACGGGTGGCGGTACTCCGGGTTGGCGTTTGCCAGATGACCAATCACCTGACGAATGCGCTCCGCGTAAGGACGGCTAGCAGCCATGCGCATTTGAGCCTTGCGCATTTTGCTGACCGCCACTTTTTCCATGGCGCTGGTGATCTTTTGCGTGCTTTTGATGCTCGCAATCTTGCTGCGAATCTCTTTTGCGCCTGCCATGTAACACCTATCAGGTTAGCAAGCGGGAGCCTTGCGGCCCCCGCTGCGGCTTACCAGGTTTGGGTGGCCTTGAACTTCTCGATGCCGGCTTTCATGCCAGAATCGATTTCGTCATTGAAGTCACCCTTCACGTTGATCTTCGCCATCAAATCGGCGTGATCGCGGTTGAAGTAAGCAATCAGCGCTTGTTCAAAGCTGCCGATCTTGGCGATTTCGACGTCAGTCAGGAACCCACGCTCAGCGGCATACAGCGACAGCGCCATGTCAGCGATCGACATTGGTGCGTATTGCTTCTGCTTCATCAGCTCGGTAACGCGCTGACCATGCTCAAGTTGCTTGCGGGTCGCCTCGTCCAGGTCAGAAGCGAACTGGGCGAATGCCGCCAGTTCACGGTACTGAGCCAGAGCGGTACGGATACCACCGGAAAGCTTCTTGATGATCTTGGTCTGAGCGGCACCACCCACACGGGATACCGAAACACCGGCGTTCACAGCCGGACGGATGCCGGAGTTGAACATGGCCGATTCCAGGAAGATCTGACCGTCGGTGATGGAAATCACGTTGGTCGGAACGAACGCGGAAACGTCGCCAGCCTGGGTTTCGATGATCGGCAGTGCGGTCAGGGAACCGGTTTTGCCGGTCACTGCGCCGTTGGTGAACTTCTCTACGTACTCTTCGGAAACACGCGATGCGCGCTCCAGCAGACGGGAGTGGAGATAGAACACGTCGCCTGGGTAAGCTTCACGGCCTGGTGGACGGCGCAGCAGCAGGGAAATCTGGCGGTAAGCCACTGCTTGCTTGGACAGATCGTCATAAACGATCAGCGCGTCTTCACCGCGGTCGCGGAAGAACTCGCCCATGGTGCAACCCGAGTACGGTGCAAGGAACTGCAGCGCAGCGGATTCGGAAGCACTTGCAGCCACGACGATGGTATTAGCCAGTGCGCCGTTTTCTTCGAGCTTGCGAACAACGTTGGCGATGGTCGATTGCTTCTGACCGATCGCTACGTAGACGCAGAAGATGCCGCTGTTCTTCTGGTTGATGATTGCGTCGATGGCCAGAGCGGTTTTACCGATCTGACGGTCACCGATGATCAGCTCACGCTGGCCACGGCCGACAGGAATCATGGCATCGACAGCCTTGTAGCCAGTCTGTACAGGCTGGTCTACCGACTTACGCCAGATCACGCCTGGAGCAACTTTCTCGACCGCATCGGTCTCGGTGTTGTTCAGCGGACCTTTGCCGTCAACTGGGTTACCCAGTGCATCGACAACGCGACCCAGCAGTTCCTTACCCACCGGAACCTCGAGGATGCGGCCAGTGCACTTGGCGCTCATGCCTTCAGCCAGAGTCGTGTAAGCGCCCAGTACAACGGCACCCACGGAGTCTTGCTCAAGGTTCAGCGCCATACCGTAGACGCCGCCCGGAAACTCGATCATTTCGCCGTACATTACGTCGGCCAGACCATGAATCCGCACGATACCGTCAGACACGCTGACGACTGTGCCTTCGTTACGGGCTTGGGAGGTTACATCGAGCTTGTCGATGCGACCCTTGATGATTTCACTTATTTCGGAAGGATTGAGTTGCTGCATTGCTCTGCTGCCCCTTCAAACTCAAGATTTCAATGCTTCGGCTAGTTTCGCGATCTTGCCACGAACTGAGCCATCGATAACCAGGTCGCCGGCGCGGATGACGACACCCCCTATAAGAGAGGCATCCTCCGCAGCATGCAGGCGCACTTCCCGGCCGAGCCGTGCACTGAGAACCTTGGCGAGTTTGTCTTGCTGTTCTTGGTTCAATGCAAAAGCACTGGTGACATCCACATCGACCGATTTTTCCTGCTCGGCCTTGTACAGGTCGAACAGTTCGGCGATCTCCGGCAAAAGCGGGAGGCGGTCGTTTTCAGCAACGACGTGAATGAAATTCTGTGCCTTGGCATCGAACTTTTCGCCACACACTTCAATAAAAGTGGTGGCCTTTTGTGCGCTCGTCAGTCGCGGGGCCTTGAGCATGCGCTGCATGGTGTCGTCTTGCGACACCGCAGCAGCCAGGCCGAGCATGGCTGACCAATTGGCCAGCTGCTGGTGGGCCTGCGCATGCTCGAAGGCCGCCTTCGCGTAAGGTCGGGCCAACGTGGTCAGTTCTGCCATGATCGCCCTCGCTTAAATTTCAGCAGCCAGTTTGTTAACCAGCTCCGCGTGCGCGTTTTGATCGATTGTGGCACCCAGGATCTTCTCTGCGCCATTGACTGCCAGGCTACCCAACTGGGCGCGCAAGGCGTCTTTGACACCGTTCAGTTCCTGCTCGATCTCGGCCTGAGCCTGAGCCTTCACACGGTCAGCTTCAACGCGTGCCGTTTCACGGGCTTCGTCGACAATCTGAGTACCGCGTTTCTTGGCTTGCTCAATGATCTCGGCTGCTTGAGCTTTAGCTTCGCGCAGTTGTTGACCCGCTTTTTCTTGGGCCAGCTCCAGGTCGCGAGCTGCTCGGGAAGCAGCGTCCAGTCCATCCGCGATCTTCTTCTGACGTTCGTGCAAAGCCGCGATGACCGGAGGCCACACGAACTTCATGCAGAACAGCACAAAAATGAAGAACGCAACGGACTGGCCAATCAGGGTTGCATTAATGTTCACGCCAACACCTCGCTCGTTCGTTGTCCATCACACCAATCAACTCGAAAATTCGAGTGATCAGCCAGCGAGTTGACCAACGAAGGGGTTCGCAAAGGTGAAGAACAGAGCGATACCAACACCGATCATGGTCACGGCGTCGAGCAGGCCCGCAACGATGAACATTTTAACTTGCAGCATTGGAACCATTTCCGGCTGACGCGCTGCGCCTTCCAGGAACTTGCCGCCCAACAGGCCGAAACCGATTGCAGTACCCAGTGCGCCCAGGCCGATCAACAGTGCAACAGCGATAGCGGTTAGACCAACTACAGTTTCCATCTTTCCTCCCGACTTTTACGTCGTATTGGTTAGGTTTTTTTAATTGAAGCGGTAAAACAAAATCGTTTCTACATCAGCCCTTGCGGGCACCGCCTCGCCACTGGCGAGACGGTCATCAGACGCGTCCTGAGACGAATCTCAATGGTTATCTTCGTGAGCCATCGACAGGTAGACGATGGTCAGCATCATGAAGATGAACGCTTGCAGGGTGATGATCAGGATGTGGAACACAGCCCACGCCCACTGCAGCACTACACCCAGACCGCTGAGCCACAACAGACCGCTGCCGAACATCACGGCGATCAGGATGAAGACCAGCTCGCCAGCATACATGTTGCCGAACAGACGCAGAGCCAGGGAAATCGGCTTGGCGATCAGCGTCACGAATTCCAGCAGGAAGTTGACCGGGATCAACAGCGCCTGAACGAACAGGTTCTTGCTGCCGAACGGGTGAAGGGTCAGCTCGCCGATGAAACCGCCAATGCCCTTGACCTTGATGCTGTAGAAAATGATCAGTGCGAACACGGACAGGGCCATGCCCAGCGTGGCGTTCGGGTCAGTGGTCGACACGGCACGGAACGGAATGTGCGAGTCACCCGAGATCATCATCGCCAGCTGTGGAATCCAGTCCACCGGTACCAGGTCGACCGCGTTCATCAGGAAGACCCAGACGAAAATGGTCAACGCCAGTGGCGCGATAACCGCGCTGCGGCCGTGGAAGCTGTCTTTCACGCTGCCGTCGACGAACTCGACCAGCACTTCGACGAAGTTCTGCAGTGCGCCAGGCTGACCGGAAGTTGCCTTCTTGGCCGCCATGCGGAAGATCAGAACGAAAATCAGACCCAACGCAACCGACCAGCCGAGGGTATCGACGTGGAAGGCCCAGAAACCCATTTCCTTGGCTTCCGCTGCGGTGTGGGCAAAGCCCCATTCGCCATTGGGCAGGTGCCCGAAGGTAAGGTTCTGCAAGTGGTGCTGGATATAGCCCGAAGCTGTTTGCTCTGCCATGGTTGCCTCAAACGCCCTAAGGTCTCGAAAGTCTTGTTCTCGTAAGCAGGGGAGCGAACCAGTTGACCACCTGGATCAACATGAACACGCCGAATACAGCCAGCGGCGCCAAAGGCTTCACACCTGCGAACGTCAATGCAAAAAGCACTGCCGTGAAAATCAGTTTGCCTGCCTCGCCGGCGTAGAACGACCGAACGATGGCTTGCGCTGCTCTGGCCCCGGAAAACCGGAATGCCTTGTGAGCAAAGTATAAATTGGGTAGCCAGGCTATCAGGCCTCCGCAGAGTCCCGAATATCCTGCAACGACTCCTTGCCACTGCCACAGCACCAATGCGGCCATGAGCAGCACGATCAATTGAGCCAGCAAAAGCGGGAAAACCGCCAGGCGATAGAACGGCAAGCGGTCTGGCATGCGGGATTCCATCGCAACTGCTCCTTTGATGTCGGTCGCCATAATCAATAACTTGGCATAATTTGTGCCGACAAAATGCGCGCAGAGTATAGGGGCGGTTAAGCCCCTATTCAACAGTCGGGTAGTGATTTCCGACTATACGCTACAGAGCAATTGTTTCAGCGGATGTGAGCGAGCACTCCCTGAAGCTCGTCCAGCGAGTTGTAACGGATGACCAATTGCCCTTTGCCCTTCTGACCGTGACGAATCTGCACTGCAGAGCCCAGACGCTCGGCCAGGCGCTGTTCCAGGCGGCTGATGTCCGGGTCGGTCTTCACCGGCTCGGCAGCCTCTGCCTTGCCGCTCAGCCACTGCCTGACCAGTGCTTCGGTCTGGCGCACGGTAAGCCCGCGTGCGACAACGTGTCGCGCACCTTCGACCTGCCGATCTTCACCCAGCCCGAGCAAGGCGCGAGCATGACCCATTTCCAGGTCGCCATGAGACAGCATCGTCTTGATGGCCTCCGGCAAGGCAATCAGGCGTAACAGGTTGGCGACACTGACTCGCGACTTGCCGACGGCATCGGCCACCTGCTGCTGGGTCAGTTGAAACTCCTGCTGCAGGCGCTGCAGTGCCATGGCCTCTTCGATCGGGTTGAGGTCCTCACGCTGGATGTTCTCGATCAGCGCCATCGCAATCGCGGTTTCGTCCGGCACATCGCGGACCATCGCCGGGATCGTCTCGACTCCCGCCTGCTGGCTGGCACGCCAGCGACGCTCGCCCGCAATGATCTCGAAGCGGTTGTCACCGATAGGACGCACCACGATCGGTTGCATCACGCCCTGCGACTTGATCGACTGCGCAAGTTCTTCGAGTGCCTGCGGGTCCATGTCACGGCGCGGCTGGTACTTGCCGCGCTGGATCAGGTCCAGCGGCACATGCTGCAACTCACTTGGCGGGGCCTTGACGGCCTGTTCTTCCAGCGAACTGACGGTTGGACTGCTCAGAAGTGCGTCCAACCCACGTCCGAGACCTCGTTTCTTGACGGCCATGGGAATTCCTTAGGTTGGCTGAGCGGTTTTTGCGCCGCGACGTTGACGACGAACCAGTTCACTTGCCAGGGCCAGATAGGCCAGCGCACCGCGAGACGACTTGTCATACGCCAGCACGGGCATGCCGAAACTCGGAGCCTCGGCCAGACGGATGTTTCTCGGGATCACGGTGTCGTACAACTGCTCGCCGAAGTGTTCCTTGAGCTGCGCCGAAACGTCGTTGATCAGACTCAGCCGCGGATCATACATGGTGCGCAGCAAACCTTCGATTTTCAGCTGCGGGTTGAGCAGTTCAGCGATGCGCTTGATGTTATCCACAAGGTCACTGAGACCTTCGAGTGCAAAGTATTCGCACTGCATGGGGATAATTACGCCGTCTGCCGCGACCAGCGCGTTCAGAGTCAGCATCGACAGCGAAGGTGGGCAATCGATGAGAATGTAATCGTAATTCTCGCGGATGGGCGCCAGCGCATTGCGCAGACGACTCTCTTTCATCTGCATTTCCAGCAGAACCACTTCACCCGCCGTCAGATCACGGTTGGCCGGAAGCAGTTGATAACCACCGTGCTCGGAAAACTGCATGGCCTCGCCCAGATCGCATTCGCCGATCAACAGGTCGTAGACGGAGTTTTCCAGGTTGTGTTTATCCACACCGCTGCCCATGGTCGCATTGCCCTGGGGATCGAGGTCGATCAGCAGCACACGGCGCTTGGTCGCGACCAGTGACGCGGCGAGGTTGATGCATGTGGTGGTCTTGCCGACCCCACCTTTCTGGTTCGCTATCGCGAATACCTTAGCCATTCTTGCTTGTGTTCCCAGTCATGCCGTGCGGCGCAGTATCAGCAGATGGCGTTGGCCTTGGCAACCCGGAACGGTCAAGGCGTGTGCGCTATCGAGGTGAAAATCCGAGGGCAATGCTACCAGCTCATCGTCAGGATGCAGCCCTTTCATTGCCAGCCAGCGTGTATTGACGTCGCCCATGTGACGGGTCCAGCCGGTGAAGTCTTCCAGGCTGCTGAACGCACGGGAGATGATCCCGTCGAAAGGCACTTCGGGCTGATAACTTTCTGCACGGCTGTGGATAACTTCAAGATTATCCAGTTTCAGCTCAAGTTTGACCTGGGTCTGAAACCGGGTTTTCTTGCCATTGCTGTCCAGCAGCGCCACTTTGCGCTCCGGAAACAGAATGGCCATGGGAATGCCGGGCATCCCACCGCCGCTGCCGACGTCGATCCAGCGTGTTCCTTCGATGAAGGGCACCACACTGAGACTGTCGAGCAGATGCCTCGATACCATTTCGTCCGGGTTGCGTACCGCAGTCAGGTTGTAGGCCTTGTTCCACTTGATCAACAACGCCAGATACGCCAGCAATTGCTCGTGCTGGGCCGGACTGAGGTCAATCCCCAATTCCTTGGCACCGGTGGATAACTCTTGGGCGTGTTGCGGGGTGACCATAGAACTCAAGCGCTTTGCTCCAACTGACGGCCCGCGCCGCGTTTTTTCAAATGAATCATCAACAGCGATATCGCTGCAGGCGTAACACCGGGGATGCGCGATGCCTGTCCGAGCGTTTCCGGACGAGTTATCCCCAGCTTGCTCTGGATTTCTTTTGACAGGCCGGATATCGCGGCGTAATCGATGTCTTCCGGCAGGCGGGTGTCTTCACTGGCGCGCAGACGGGCAATTTCATCCTGCTGGCGATCAATGTAACCGGCGTATTTTGTCTTGATCTCGACCTGCTCGGCGACCTGGGGATCGGTGCAGCCCTGGCCAGTGATTGAAATCAGGCTGGCATAGTCGATTTCCGGACGGGTCAGCAGGTTGAGCAAATTGTATTCGTGGGTCAGTGGCGTGCCGAAGTGTGCGGCAATCGCATCGCCCTGCTCGGTACCGGGACGCACCCAGGTACTTTTCAAACGCTGTTCTTCCAGCTCGATGCTTTCACGCTTGGTGCAGAACGCAGCCCAGCGGGCATCGTCGACCAGGCCCAGTTCGCGGCCTTTTTCGGTGAGTCGCAGGTCAGCGTTGTCTTCGCGCAGGATCAAACGGTATTCGGCCCTGGAGGTGAACATCCGGTAAGGCTCTTGCGTACCAAGCGTGATCAGGTCATCGACCAGAACGCCGATGTACGCTTCATCGCGACGCGGGCACCAGCTGTCTCGACCCTGTGCGCGCAGCGCGGCATTGGTCCCGGCCAGCAAACCCTGGGCACCAGCCTCTTCGTAACCGGTCGTGCCGTTGATCTGGCCAGCGAAGAACAGACCGCCGATGACCTTGGTTTCCAGGCTGTATTTCAGATCACGCGGGTCGAAATAGTCGTATTCGATGGCGTAACCAGGGCGAACGATGTGTGCGTTCTCCATGCCGCGAATCGACCGGACGATCTGCAGTTGCACGTCAAATGGCAACGACGTGGAAATACCGTTCGGGTATAGCTCGTGCGTGGTCAACCCTTCCGGCTCGATGAAGACCTGGTGGCTTTCCTTGTCGGCAAACCGGTGGATCTTGTCTTCGATCGACGGGCAGTAACGTGGACCAATACCTTCGATCACGCCCGAATACATCGGCGAGCGATCAAGGTTGGACGCAATGATCTCGTGAGTCCGCGCGTTGGTGTGGGTAATCCAGCAACTGACCTGCGGCGGATGCTGTTCCTTGTTGCCCAGGAACGACATGACCGGGATCGGCGTGTCACCTGGTTGCTCGGTCATCACCGAGAAATCCACAGAACGCCCGTCAATGCGTGGCGGGGTCCCGGTTTTCAGGCGGCCGACGCGCAGCGGCAGCTCACGCAGTCGTTGCGCCAGTGCGATCGAAGGAGGATCACCTGCCCGACCGCCCGAATAATTTTGCATACCGATGTGGATAAGTCCGCCAAGGAACGTACCTGTGGTCAACACCACGGAATCGGCAAATATGCGCATACCCATCTGGGTCACGACGCCGCGCATTTGATCCTGGTCGACGATCAGGTCATCGCAGGCTTGCTGAAATATCCACAGATTCGGCTGATTTTCCAGGGTTTCACGGATGGCTGCCTTGTACAGCACGCGATCGGCCTGTGCACGGGTTGCACGTACGGCAGGCCCCTTGCGGCTGTTCAGCACGCGGAACTGGATACCGCCCTTGTCAGTAGCCATGGCCATGGCGCCGCCCAGCGCGTCGATTTCCTTGACCAGATGGCTTTTACCGATACCACCGATGGCCGGGTTGCAACTCATCTGGCCGAGTGTTTCCACGTTGTGGGTCAGCAACAGGGTTTTGACACCCATGCGTGCCGACGCCAGTGCGGCCTCGGTACCGGCATGACCGCCACCGATGACGATCACTTCAAAACGGGAAGGGAAATCCACCACGCACCTCGTGCCTGTTGTCGATGAGAAATTGGGATAGCTGACAAGTATAGGGACTTACCCCACCTGAATGAAACCCGCTGGACAAAATTTAACCAGCTGTGGAAAAGTCACGGATAAAGAAAATAAAAAGGAAAGAAAGTTTATAAAGCCTTGTTTTTATGTTTATTCTTACTGAGCCACCTTTCTGTGGATAGATTGCTACAGGCCTTTATTTTCAATGTGTACAGAGATTCAAAAGTCTGTGTTCATGTGGGGATGAGGGGGTTGGATAACCGTCCTGAGCCTGTTGATAAGATAGCCACTTGTCCACAGGGGGATTTATCTTCAGGTTTGCACCCTGCTTACCCACCGAGCTAAAGGGCAGTTATTCACAGGGCTTAATCCACAAAAAAACGGCTATTCAGCAAAAATCAGGCACGGAAAATCCATCCCTCGGGCATTCCTGCTCGTCAGATTCAGGTGTCGAGACAAAATTAAAGGAGGAAATGGCGGAGTATGTGGATAACGCTGCCGCTGAAAGAGGCGTCTTGTGGTGCTTGAAGGCATGACCCAGGGCGGGCCATGCCTTGTCTTAGTCGGGAGTGATCACTTGCCTATGCAGAAGCTGGAGAAGATTCTGCCAAGCAGGTCGTCGGAACTGAATGCGCCGGTAATCTCGCCAAGCGCTTGCTGTGCCTGACGCAAGTCTTCGGCCAGCAGCTCTCCAGCGCCCGCCAGGGTGAGTTGAGCCCTGCCGTGTTCCAGCGAGTCACTGGCATGGCGCAGCGCCTCAAGGTGGCGTCGACGCGCGCTGAAGCTGCTTTCCGAGGTTTGTTCATAGCCCATGCAGGCCTTGAGATGTTCGCGCAGCAGTTCAAGCCCTTCGCCACCAGACCTGGCGCTCAGGCTGATGGTGACGTGGCCATCAACGCTGGTCTGCAGATTGATGGGGTCTCCACTCAGATCTGCCTTGTTGCGTATCAGCGTGACTTTCGACGGGTCCGGGCGCTGCTCGAGAAATTCGGGCCACAGTGCAAACGGGTCGGCTGCCTCCGGCGCGGTCGCATCCACCACCAGCAGAATCCGGTCAGCTTCGCCGATGGCCTTGAGTGCGCGCTGCACGCCGATCATTTCCACCTGGTCTTGAGTATCCCGCAGCCCTGCGGTGTCGACGACATGCAAGGGCATTCCATCTATGTGGATATGTTCTCGCAGTACATCGCGGGTGGTGCCGGCGATCTCGGTGACAATCGCCGCCTCCCTGCCCGCCAGAGCGTTCAGCAGACTGGATTTGCCCGCATTGGGGCGTCCGGCAATCACCACGGTCATGCCGTCGCGTAACAAGGCACCCTGCCCGGCTTCACGCAGCACTGTGGATAACTCGGCACGCACGTCATCGAGCATGTTCAGAACGTGGCCATCGGCAAGGAAGTCGATTTCCTCTTCGGGGAAGTCGATTGCAGCCTCTACGTAGATACGCAGGCTGATCAATTTCTCGGTCAAGTTATCCACACGCCGCGAGAAAGCGCCTTGCAGCGAGCGCAGTGCATTGCGCGCTGCCTGTGCAGAACTCGCCTCGATCAGGTCGGCAATCGCTTCCGCCTGGGCAAGATCGAGCTTGTCATTGAGAAACGCACGCTCACTGAACTCTCCCGGACGAGCCAGGCGGCTGCCCAGTTGCAGGCAGCGCTGCAGCAGCATGTCCAGAACGATGGGGCCGCCATGACCCTGAAGTTCCAGTACATCCTCGCCGGTGAACGAGTTGGGTCCCGGAAAATACAGTGCGATACCTTCATCGAGCACCTGCCCGGTGCCATCTACAAAAGGTCCGTAGTGGGCAAATCTTGGCTTGAGGGTCCGACCGATAATGGCTTCGGCGGCCTTGCCCGCCAGAGGACCTGACACCCGGACGATACCCACACCGCCACGCCCTTGGGCTGTAGCAATGGCGGCAATGGTTTCACGAGGAACGTTCATGCTCCGGCTCCCGGACAAATGACGGATAGCAAAACGCCCCACGAGGGGGCGTCTTGTAGAACTTATTCACAGGTTAGATCAGACAGCTGCTTTCTTGGTAGCTGCTTCGATCTTGCGAGTGATGTAAGCCTGCTGAGCGATCGACAGGGTGTTGTTCACAACCCAGTACAGAACCAGACCGGCAGGGAACCACAGGAAGAAGAACGTGAAAATGATCGGCATCATTTTCATGACCTTGGCCTGCATCGGATCCGGCGGAGTCGGGTTCAGACGCTGCTGGATGAACATGGTCGCGCCCATGATGATCGGCAGGATAAAGAACGGGTCCTTGATCGACAGGTCGGTTATCCACAGGATCCACGGTGCCTGACGCATTTCCACGCTTTCCAGGAGTACCCAGTACAGCGAAAGGAAAACCGGCATCTGCACAAGAATCGGCAAGCATCCACCCAGCGGGTTGATCTTCTCTTTCTTGTACAGCTCCATCATTGCCTGGGACATCTTCTGACGATCATCGCCATGCTGTTCCTTCAGCAGTGCAAGCTTCGGAGCCACGGCGCGCATGCGTGCCATCGACTTGTAGCTGGCTGCGGACAGCGGGAAGAACAGGCCTTTGATCAGCATGGTCAGAACAATGATCGACCAGCCCCAGTTGCCGAGGATGGCGTGGATGTGTTGCAGCAGCCAGAAGATAGGCTGGGCAATGAACCACAGGAAGCCATAGTCGACGGTCAGCTCCAGGCCTGGGGATAACTCTTTGAGTACCGCCTGGCTTTTCGGACCTGCGTACAGGGTGGCGCTGGTTTCACCTTGTGCACCGGGTGCGACCGACAGAGTCGGGCTGGTGAAGCCGATGATGTAGTTGCCCTGGCTGTCTTTGCGGGTCTGAACGGCGTTGGTTGCGTTGTGATCCGGAATCCACGCAGTCACGAAGTAGTGCTGCAACCATGCAACCCAGCCGCCCTGGACAGTTTCCTTGACCTGGCCCTTGTCGATATCTTTCATCGACACTTTCTTGTACGGCTCGGCCGCAGTCCACAGGGCAGCGCCCAGATAGGTAGCAGTGCCGGTAGCAGTCGTCGAAGAAGGATCGGAGCTTGCATCGCGCTTCAATTGCGCGAACAGATTGCCGGACCAGGGTTGTGCGCTCTGGTTATCCACAACGTAAGTCATGACCAGATCGTACAGACCGCGCTTGAACGTGAAGCGCTTGATGTAATTGACGCCGTTTTCCGAGAATTTCAGATCCACGACCATCGTGTCCTGGCCGTCAGCCAGTTGATAAGTCTTTTGTGTGGAGGTGTAAACCGGACGACCGGCAGCGCGAGCATCAGGACCATTGGTCCCGGTCAGGCCACTTTGTGCCAGAAAAGTACGCTCGCCACCGTTGTCGAACAACTGGAACGGAACGTCAGGACGATCCTGACGACGCGGGTACAGAGGCAAACGAAGCTGAACGACGTCGCCACCCACCGGATCGATCGCCAGATCGAGCACATCGGTCTTGACGTGGATAAGGTCTTTGCTGGCTACGGCCGGAGTTTCAAGAGGTGCTGCAGCCGTATTGGCCGTAGCGTTTGCGCTTGGAACATCGGCACTTGCAGAACCATTAGTACCAGCGGCCGTATCCGGAATACCCGGTGCGGTGGTGCTGGCTGCAACATTCTGGGTCGGCATGGCAGCCTGGCCATAGTCTTGGTTCCATTTCAGAACCCCGACGTAGGTCACGATTGCCAGGGCGACGATCAGGATCGTGCGTTTAATATCCATGATTACTCGGCCATCGAAGAAGAACGGGAGGTGGGGACAGCTGGAACCGGGTCATAACCACCGGGATTCCATGGGTGACAGCGACCAAGACGACGAATTGACAGCCAGCCACCGCGCAAAAGGCCATGATTCTCGATGGCTTCATACGCGTAGCAGGAGCAACTGGGGTAGAAACGACAGTGACTGGCCATCAGCGGGCTAATGGCATAGCGATAAAACTGGATCGGAACGAGTGCCAGTTTACGCATCTGGACTGTCTACCCCTGCAGGTTCGGATTTTTCTTCCGGAATGGGTCGGCTACGCGCCAGACGTTTCCAGAGCTTGCCGAAATGCTGAATCAGTTCAGGGTTTTCTACGTCACCCAAGCCTTTACGCGCGACGATAACGATATCCCAACCGACCAAACTGTCTTGGTGTTGGCGAAATGATTCGCGCATCAGGCGTTTCAAACGATTGCGCTCGACGGAGAGCTTCACGCTCTTTTTACCTATCACAAGCCCCAGGCGGGGATGATCAAGGTCGTTGTTGCGCGCAAGGAGCAGGAGATTTTTCCCCGGAACCTTGCCGGTAGGGGAGTCAAAGACTGCCTTGAAATGCCGGGGAGTGAGCAAACGCTTTTCCCGACTGAAGTCTCGACTCACCTCCTGTGCCGATTTATCAAACTGCCAGACGCTTACGGCCTTTGGCACGACGACGCGAAAGAACTGCGCGGCCGTTTTTGGTGGCCATGCGTGCACGGAAACCGTGGGTGCGGGCGCGCTTGATAGTGCTGGGTTGGAAAGTACGTTTCATGGCGTGTTACCTGGTTCGTCCACTACGGGCCGGAATGGCCCCCGTTTTAAGAGACCGGGGATTCTAGAGAAAGCGGGCCCGCAGGTCAATTTCCAACCAGCTTTTCTTCATGGGCGTCTTTTTATAGCTGAACGTCCTCTTCCTCTCGTTCACCGCTAGGCTGACCCGATCCTGTTATAGAAATAAAAAGAAGAGAGTATTTAAAGCTTCTTTATAAAGCTTATAACTCTTACGCAGCGCTTTTCTGTGGATAACCTCTCACAGCCCTTGTTATTCAATGTGTACAGAGGTTAGAAAGGTTGTCGAGAAACGGTGCCCTGCCTGTGCCGGACCCTCGGAAAAGCTGTGCATGGAACGCTGTTTTATCCACAGGCGAGTTATGCACAGAGTTCAAGCCTGACTTATGCAATGGGCTGAAGACGGGTTATCCACAGAGCTTAGGCATCGACCGTTTGTCGTGTGCTTCAGGCATAAATCGTTGATTTATAGCTGTCTGTGAGCAACCTACATGTGGATAAGTCGCCTCTGGGTCGTTACAATGGCGGCTGTTTTTGCCTCACCGGCTTTCAACTCAGGGGATATCCGTGTCAGTGGAACTTTGGCAGCAGTGCGTGGAGCTTTTGCGCGATGAGCTGCCTGCCCAGCAATTCAACACTTGGATCCGTCCGCTACAGGTCGAAGCCGAAGGCGACGAGTTGCGTGTGTACGCACCCAATCGTTTTGTTCTCGACTGGGTCAACGAAAAGTACCTTGGTCGTCTGCTCGAGCTTCTCGGCGAACACGGTCAAGGCATGGCCCCTGCTCTTTCCTTATTAATAGGAAGCAAGCGCAGCTCAGCACCGCGTGCTGCCCCGAATGCACCCTTGGCCGCTGCAGCCTCACAGGCGCTGTCTGCCAATTCGGTCAGCAGCGTCTCGGCCCCGGCTCCTGCCACGGCTGCTCCAGCTGCTGCTGTAGCGACGCCTGCACCGGTCCAGAACGTTGCAACACACGACGAACCGTCGCGTGATAGCTTCGATCCGATGGCCGGTGCCAGCTCGCAACAAGCGCCCGCCCGCGCTGAACAACGTACCGTCCAGGTAGAAGGTGCGCTCAAGCACACCAGTTACCTGAACCGTACGTTCACGTTCGAAAATTTCGTCGAGGGTAAGTCCAACCAGCTGGCACGCGCTGCGGCCTGGCAGGTTGCCGACAACCCCAAGCATGGCTACAACCCGCTGTTCCTTTATGGTGGCGTGGGTCTTGGTAAAACTCACTTGATGCATGCGGTGGGTAACCACCTGCTGAAGAAGAACCCGAACGCCAAGGTCGTGTACCTGCATTCGGAGCGCTTCGTTGCAGACATGGTCAAGGCCTTGCAGCTCAATGCAATCAACGAGTTCAAGCGCTTCTACCGTTCAGTCGATGCGCTGCTGATCGACGACATCCAGTTTTTTGCCCGCAAGGAACGTTCGCAGGAAGAGTTTTTCCACACGTTCAACGCGCTGCTGGAAGGCGGACAGCAGGTCATTCTGACCAGCGACCGCTATCCCAAGGAAATCGAAGGCCTTGAAGAGCGACTCAAATCGCGTTTTGGCTGGGGCCTGACGGTTGCCGTCGAGCCTCCGGAGCTGGAAACCCGCGTGGCGATCCTCATGAAAAAAGCAGATCAGGCCAAGGTCGATCTGCCCCATGACGCAGCGTTCTTCATTGCCCAGCGAATTCGCTCCAACGTCCGTGAGCTGGAAGGTGCGCTCAAGCGCGTCATCGCTCACTCGCACTTCATGGGCCGCGACATCACCATCGAGCTGATTCGCGAGTCGCTGAAGGACTTGCTGGCGTTGCAGGACAAGCTGGTCAGTGTGGATAACATTCAGCGCACTGTCGCCGAATACTACAAGATCAAGATTTCCGATCTGCTGTCCAAGCGTCGTTCCCGCTCTGTCGCCCGGCCTCGTCAGGTCGCGATGGCGCTCTCCAAGGAACTCACCAACCACAGTCTTCCGGAAATCGGTGACGTGTTTGGTGGCCGTGACCACACGACTGTCTTGCACGCATGCCGAAAGATCAACGAGCTCAAGGAATCCGATGCGGATATCCGCGAGGACTACAAGAACCTGCTGCGCACTCTGACTACGTGATAACGCCAGTGCAGCTCATCAAGGCAAGGGACTAGACCATGCATTTCACCATTCAACGCGAAGCCCTGTTGAAACCCCTGCAATTGGTCGCCGGCGTCGTCGAACGCCGCCAGACCTTGCCGGTTCTTTCCAATGTGCTCCTGGTCGTCGAAGGTCAGCAACTGTCGCTGACCGGTACGGATCTGGAAGTCGAACTGGTTGGCCGCGTCCAGCTGGAAGAGCCTGCCGAACCTGGAGAAATCACGGTTCCTGCGCGCAAGCTCATGGACATTTGCAAAAGCCTGTCCAATGACGCGCTGATCGACATCAAGCTCGATGATTCGAAACTGATCGTCAAGGCCGGTCGTAGCCGGTTCACCCTGTCGACTCTGCCTGCCAATGATTTCCCTACCGTCGAAGAAGGCCCGGGTTCGCTGACGTTCACTCTGGTGCAGAGCAAACTGCGCCGCTTGATCGAGCGCACCAGCTTTGCGATGGCCCAGCAGGACGTTCGGTACTACCTCAACGGCATGCTGCTTGAAGTGAGTGCCGGTATCTTGCGTGCGGTTGCCACCGACGGCCACCGCCTGGCCATGTGCTCGATGTCTGCCGATATCGAACATGCCGATCGCCATCAGGTGATCGTTCCACGTAAAGGTATTCTTGAAATGGCGCGCCTGCTGACCGAGCAGGACGGTACGGTCAGTATCGTTCTGGGTCAGCATCACATTCGTGCGACGACTGGCGAATTCACCTTCACCTCCAAACTGGTCGATGGCAAGTTCCCGGATTACGAGCGTGTGCTGCCTAAAGGTGGTGACAAGCTGGTGCTCGGTGATCGTCAGGCACTGCGTGAGGCGTTCAGCCGCACGGCGATTCTGTCCAACGAGAAGTACCGCGGCATCCGTCTGCAACTGGCCAGTGGTCAATTGAAGATTCAGGCCAACAACCCTGAGCAGGAAGAAGCAGAAGAGGAAATCAGCGTCGAGTACAACGGTGACTCGTTGGAGATTGGTTTCAACGTGAGCTACTTGCTCGACGTGCTGGGCGTCATGACCACCGAACAGGTGCGCCTGATTCTGTCTGACTCCAATAGCAGCGCCCTGGTGCAAGAGTCCGATAACGACGACTCCGCCTACGTTGTCATGCCGATGCGTCTGTAACTTCATGTCCAGCGCAACCTAGATGTCTCTTAGTCGCGTCTCGGTCACCGGGGTGCGCAATCTGCACCCGGTGACCCTCTCCCCCTCCCCGCGTATCAATATCCTCTACGGCGCAAACGGCAGTGGCAAAACCAGCGTGCTGGAAGCTATCCATCTGCTGGGCATTGCTCGCTCGTTCCGCAGCAGTCGCCTGCTGCCCGTCATTCAGTACGAGCAGCCTTCCTGCACCGTCTTCGGTCAGGTCGATCTTGCACAAGGTGGACACAGCAATCTGGGTGTTTCACGCGACCGCCAAGGCGAGTTCCAGATTCGTATCGATGGGCAGAACGCCAGAAGCGCTGCGCAGCTTGCAGAAATTCTGCCGCTGCAGCTCATCAACCCCGATAGCTTCCGATTGCTTGAAGGTGCGCC
The DNA here is from genome assembly GCF_020312125.1 of Pseudomonas sp. P135. Lineage (NCBI taxonomy): Bacteria > Pseudomonadati > Pseudomonadota > Gammaproteobacteria > Pseudomonadales > Pseudomonadaceae > Pseudomonas > Pseudomonas sp. P135. Next base: position 78,226 of record NZ_JAGPYR010000010.1, on the reverse strand, counting down.
GAAGATACGCAGGCAGTTTCTGGATTGGGGAGTGTTCCACGTGGAACCTCGCTTTATGGCCACGTGGCAGCGCCTGCAGAAGGCCCTCAAGCAGCGAAACTCGTGGCTTCGGCATGGTACACTTGACGCCGCTTCACAGGCGGCATGGGACCGTGAGCTGTGCTCGGCAAGTGACGAGATCGATGAGTTCCGCCGGGCTTATATCAAGGCATTGAAGCCAGTCTTTGAACAGACTTTGAGCGAACTTGTTGAGCTTGAAGGTTTGACCCTGAGCTACTACCGAGGATGGGACAAGGAAAAAGAGCTAAGTACAGTGCTCGCCTCTTCCCTCCACCGCGATCAGCAAATGGGCCACACCCAGGCCGGACCACAGCGAGCTGACCTGCGCCTTAGATTAGGCGCGCACAATGCGGCAGATATTCTGTCTCGCGGTCAGCAAAAGCTGGTGGTCTGCGCACTGCGTATTGCTCAGGGACATCTGGTCAGCCAGGTCCGTCGCGGCCAGTGTATTTACCTGGTAGATGATTTGCCCTCCGAACTGGATGACAACCATCGACGCGCGCTTTGCCGCTTGCTGGAAGAATTACGCTGCCAGGTGTTTATCACCTGTGTAGATCAAGAATTTTTGAGGGAAGGCTGGCAGACGGATACGCCAGTCGCTTTGTTCCACGTGGAACAAGGCCGTATCACCCAGACCCACGACCATCGGGAGTGATTGCATGAGCGAAAACCAAACGTACGACTCGTCCAGCATTAAAGTGCTGAAAGGACTTGATGCCGTACGCAAGCGTCCCGGAATGTACATCGGTGATACAGACGATGGCAGCGGTCTGCACCACATGGTGTTCGAGGTGGTTGATAACTCGATCGACGAAGCATTGGCAGGCCATTGCGACGACATCAGCATCATCATCCACCCAGACGAATCTATCACCGTGCGCGACAACGGCCGCGGTATTCCGGTAGACGTGCATAAAGAAGAAGGCGTGTCGGCAGCCGAGGTCATCATGACCGTGCTCCACGCTGGCGGTAAGTTCGATGATAACTCCTACAAAGTATCCGGTGGTTTGCACGGTGTAGGTGTATCTGTGGTTAACGCCCTTTCAGAGCTTCTGTTACTGACGGTTCGTCGTAGCGGCAAGATCTGGGAACAGACCTATGTTCATGGTGTTCCACAGGAACCGATGAAGATCGTCGGTGAAAGTGATAGCACAGGCACTCAGATCCACTTCAAGCCTTCCGCCGAAACCTTCAAGAACATCCACTTCAGCTGGGACATTCTGGCCAAGCGGATTCGTGAGCTGTCCTTCCTGAACTCCGGTGTAGGCATTGTCCTCAAGGATGAGCGCAGCGGTAAGGAAGAATTGTTCAAATACGAAGGCGGTCTGCGCGCATTCGTCGAGTACCTGAACACCAACAAAACGCCGGTCAACGAAGTGTTCCACTTCAACATCCAGCGTGATGATGGCATTGGTGTCGAGATTGCTCTGCAGTGGAACGACAGCTTCAACGAGAACCTGCTGTGCTTCACCAACAACATTCCGCAACGTGATGGCGGTACTCACCTGGTGGGCTTCCGCTCTGCGCTGACGCGTAACCTGAACAACTACATCGAGCAGGAAGGTCTGGCCAAGAAGCACAAGGTCGCGACCACCGGCGATGACGCGCGTGAAGGTCTGACTGCGATCATTTCGGTCAAGGTGCCTGATCCTAAGTTCAGTTCGCAGACCAAGGACAAGCTGGTTTCGTCCGAAGTCAAAACGGCTGTCGAACAGGAAATGGGCAAGTACTTCTCCGACTTCCTGTTGGAAAACCCGAACGAAGCCAAAGCGGTTGTCGGCAAGATGATCGACGCTGCCCGTGCCCGTGAAGCTGCGCGCAAGGCGCGTGAGATGACTCGTCGTAAAGGCGCGCTGGATATCGCCGGCTTGCCGGGCAAACTGGCGGACTGCCAGGAGAAGGACCCTGCCCTTTCCGAACTGTACCTGGTGGAAGGGGACTCTGCTGGCGGATCAGCCAAGCAGGGGCGTAATCGTAGAACCCAGGCCATCCTGCCGCTCAAGGGCAAGATCCTGAACGTTGAAAAAGCGCGTTTCGACAAGATGATCTCTTCGCAGGAAGTGGGCACCTTGATCACTGCGCTGGGCTGCGGTATTGGCCGTGAAGAGTACAACATCGACAAGTTGCGTTATCACAACATCATCATCATGACCGATGCTGACGTCGACGGCTCGCACATCCGTACCCTGCTGCTGACCTTCTTCTTCCGTCAGTTGCCCGAGCTGATCGAGCGTGGCTACATCTACATCGCTCAGCCGCCGCTGTACAAGGTCAAGAAAGGCAAGCAGGAGCAGTACATCAAGGACGACGAGGCCATGGAAGAATACATGACCCAGTCGGCCCTTGAAGACGCCAGCCTGCACCTCAGCGAATCGGCGCCGGGTATCTCCGGTACCGCACTGGAGAAGCTGGTCAACGACTTCCGCATGGTCATGAAGACGCTCAAGCGCCTGTCGCGTCTGTACCCACAGGAACTGACCGAGCACTTCGTCTACCTGCCGCCGATCACGCTCGAACAACTGTCGGATCACGAGGGCATGCAAGCCTGGCTGGCACTGTTCGACGCGCGTCTGCGCACCGGCGAGAAGTCAGGTCTGGTCTACAAGGCCAGCCTGCGTGAAGACCGTGAACGTAACGTCTGGCTGCCAGAGGTCGAACTGATCTCCCACGGCCTGTCGAACTACGTCACCTTCAACCGCGACTTCTTCGGCAGCAACGACTACAAGACCGTTACCGCTCTGGGGGCGCAGATCAGCACGCTTCTGGAAGAAGGTGCCTACGTGCAACGTGGCGAGCGCAAGAAGCCCGTCAACGAGTTCAAGGAAGCCCTCGCCTGGTTGATGGCCGAAAGCACCAAGCGCCACACCATCCAGCGCTACAAAGGTCTGGGTGAGATGAACCCGGACCAGCTGTGGGAAACCACCATGGACCCGAGTGTGCGCCGCATGCTGAAAGTCACCATCGAAGACGCCATCGGCGCTGACCAGATCTTCAACACCCTCATGGGTGATGCGGTCGAGCCACGTCGTGACTTCATCGAGAGCAATGCGCTGGCAGTGTCCAACCTGGACTTCTGATGAGCGTATGAGCAAACATCAACCCCGGCGAAAGCCGGGGTTTTTGTTTGTGCTCTAAAACAGTTTCGCCAGTCGCAGATTCAAGCGGGACTTTTCCCGGAAGCCCTCCTCCACTTCTACATCCCTGCCGAGTACGGCCTGGACCTGAATCGACGGGGTCAGCATGTGAGTAGCACTCACACGCAGGTAGGTAGTGCTTAGTTGATCGTCTTGATTGACGCCACCCACCCGGTTTTCTCCGCCATCAATATGGCCTCCACCAACGGCAAACCGGGTTTGCGGCGAAACGTTGTAGCTCAGGTAAGCCTGATATTCGTAGCGGGTCTTCTGTGCCAATGTGTCACTGCCTGAACCGTAATCATCGTTATCGCTGAACCATGAGACATCCGCAGCGGTGTCCAGAGCCCATCTGGCATTGAAGTGATGGATGTAGGCTGCTTGCAGCAAAAGACGCCAGCGGTTTTCACCCAGGTTGAGTGTGTCGTCGTTTTCGTAACTGCCGGTAGGCAAATAAAGGTAAGGCGCCACGGAAAAGACATCCTTATTTGCAGTGGCTAAGGTCCACTTTACCGGTGCGCCGAGAATCAGATCTCCGGCGCCGGTGGTCTGGCCAAGCGCGTTTGCCTCACCACCAGCTTTCAGATGTCCATAAGGCAGGATGAACTGTGGCTCTATCACCGCGTTGTTGCTCAGCGCAAACGAGTGGATATAGCGAACCAGGCTGACATCGGTCTTGAGTCGAAAATCGTCCGAGACTTTGTGACCGTTGCTGTAAAAGTCCGAGCTTTCAGCGTGTTGTGCATAAACCAGCAAAGCGTTCATGCCGACAGGCAGCGGCTCATAATCGCCTGCGGTGATTTCCAGGGCATGAGTCACGGTCGACCAATACAGCATGGTAGAGCTGGCCAGCACTGAACGAGCAACCAGGTTGAGTCTTTGCATATCTGTTTCCTCAAGGATTAATGCGTGTCAGCGGCTCAGCAAGCCGCTGCCGGGGTGGCAATTGAGGTATTCGAAATACTGGGCCTCACGGGGGATCACCGCGATCTCATGGTAGAGGCGTAACTGGACCTGGAAGTTGAGGGTCTGTACGTACTGCATGAAGCCGCCGAAGATCGCCACATGAGTGGGATGGGTCTTTGCCCAACGCTCCAGGTTGCTCAGGTGATCGAACCAGGCGAGGCCGAAGCTCTTCTCCAAAGGCTCGCCGCTCTCGTTGTCCAGCGCTTGCATGAAGCGACAGCTCAGGCAGCCGACGGTGGCGCCTTCGTCGCGCAGAAACGTCATGCCGGTCTGCAGCACGGGCTGTATGTCGTTCAGGTACAGATCGCGTTCCTGTCCGGTGGTGCTGCTCCAGTCCTGCCCGGAGCGAATCAGGCACAGGTTGTCGCGACCGGACATACGCACCCTGCCGGCACGCAGCACGTCCGCACTTGAAGGATTGCTGCTACCTGCCAGTGCATCAGTCTGGGCAAAAGGGATACGGTCGCGGGAACTGCCCCAGTACGCGTGTTCCTGAATAGGCTCACTCATGTGAGTGGCCAGGTGAGTAACACCTTCGGGCACATCCGGGGCGGAAAACAATGTTTCGAAACGCTCGGTGCTGGGGCAAACGACCTCTAGGAACCATCCCAGCGGCCCTGTTTCACGAGCCGGATCCTGCCACCAGCGCAAGAACCCCGAGCTGTTTCGCCACTGATTGAAAGCGTCCACGTCGTGCCAGTAAGCGATGGCTATGCAGGTATGGAAACCATCGGCGTCCACGCAACATGCGCTGTCCCAATACCGCGGGCCTGAGTCGCTATCAAACCGAGCGGTTATCGCTGCCAGTTCTGGCAGACCTACCGGACGCAGGGACTGGACGCCGAAATAAGCCATCACCACCTGCCCTGCCAGCGGATCGAAACGCGCGGACCATGCAGGAAAAGGTGGTTGATAGCCCTCGGGCAGATTGCTGTTCAGCTCACGTGGCTTGCGCAGATGTTCAGGAATCGCTGAGTGCATGTCACACCTCCAGCGCGATGTCAGGCCGAAGCAGCTCGATGGACTCGCTGCTGATCGGCAGGCCTGGCAGATCGACTACACATGGAGCGGGATTGGGATTGAACATCAGACGAGTCACGTCGGGACGTGAGTAATGTCCAGCCGGGTCGGCTGCTACTTTGGCGAAGGTCAATGCGGCTGGATCAAGTGTTGCGTAGAGCAGACCTTCCTCATGTTCGCTCAATGGGGTCGCCAGATCACTTCCGTCCGGACCGAAAATCCGTGCGTGTCCGCCACCGGCCTGCAGCAGGCTGCGTTTGGCATCACTGTCGCAAAGCATTTCGATCATTTCAGGGGAAACGATTGCACAGGGTGCGAGGACGAAGCATTGCCCTTCTGCGGCATAAACCCGCGAAGCCGCAGTATTGACCTCGGGGCCCAGGGCGCTCGTGGCGTTGCGGTACAGGCTGAAGCTTGGCCAGGCCGCTACGTGAATCTGTTCGTTCTGTGCGTACATGGCGTACTTGGAAAGCGGTTGCAGGTGCTCCCAGCAGCAAAGCGCACCGAGAACACCGACAGGGGTTTCAAAGGTACGCAATGATGCCCCGTCGCCTTCGCCAAACATCGTACGTTCCACATGAGTAGCCTTGAGCTTGCGACGCACGCCAACCGTTTCACCGTGATCGTCGATGATCCACTGACCGATATACAGCGACGCGTTGTTGCGCTCGCTGTAACCGAGCACCACATAGAGACCGAGATGGCGAGCCGCATCGCTGATACGTCGGGCCTGAACACTGTCCAGCACCAGAGACTGCTGGTGATAACGCTGCACCAACGGCATGTTCCAGGCCGGTGCGTCGAGCCACAAGAACCACGGATAGCCCGGAATCCACGTTTCCGGGAATGCAATAAGACCGGCTCCGGCGGCTGCCGCCTGCTCCATCAGGGTTATGGTCTTGTCTACGGTGGCGTCCAGATCCAGGAACACGGGCGCAGCCTGCACACAGGCGACTTTCAAAGGCTCTTTCATCGTCAAAACTCGAATGGCTGTTGGATGGCCACAGGCTATGAGCTTTCCTGACGACGGTATTAGGACGAAAAGGAACGGCTTTTTGACTGGAAGGGATTGGCTGACAGGGATGGTTTCAGACTTGCATGGCGATTGGCTCGACGCATCGAAGTGCAGGTTGAACGCGATGAGCATCTATTTCGATACCAACAGCATTGTCGTGCGGGAACGGGCAGAGTTCTGGCAGGAAGTGGTGTGCAGTACTTTCGTGCCATTGGAATGTGCCTTCCCGGATCGACAAAACTTCCAGGGTCGTTTGCGCTCGCATAGCGTCGCAGGGCTTGGCTTGGTTGAAGTACAGGCCTGCGAGCAGACGGTCGTTCGAGATACCTCGAGTATTTCGCGCAGTGACGACGAGTTCGTATTGGTGAGTCTGGCGCTTGAAGGCCGGGCGCAGGTTTCTCAGGAGGGACGCGAAGCGATATTGGAGATCGGCGACTTTGCTATCTACGACACTCGTCGCCCTTACCGATTGCACTTCGACAGTGCGTTCAGTCAGACCGTGGTGCAAATCCCGCGCAACAGTCTGCAGCAGCGCCTGTGCAATCTGGAGTATCTGACCGCTTTATCCATGTCTCGCGATAACCCGCTCAATGGACTGGTCTTCGACTTTTTTACCGGTCTCGCTGCACTCGAGAACCGGGTAGGCGAATCGCAGCAGGCGCGGATAACCGAGCAAGGGCTGGACTTGTTGGCAATGGCTTTGTCCGAAAGAGTCAAAGGGCAGGCACAAGGTTCGAGACGCAGTGGCTTACTGCTGCGCATTAAGGACCATATTCAGGCCAACCTGGCAGATACAAAACTGTCTCTGGCCAGTGTCAGCGTCCGATTCGGAGTCAGCACGCGCTATGTCAGCAGCCTGTTTCAGGATGAACAGACCTCGTTCGGGCGCTACCTGTTGGGCTCCCGGCTACAACGCTGCGCCAGTGATCTGCGCGAGCCATTACTCGCCAATCGACAGATCAGCGAGATCGCCTGGCGTTGGGGATTCAGTGATGTCGCTTACTTCAGCAGAGTCTTCCGCCAGCGCTTCGGAGTGCCTGCAAGGGAATATCGGCTTGAAACTTCGCCAACCCCCGGGCATAAAAAAACCGACCTCTTAAAGGTCGGTTTCTGATACATCATCAAAACTTATGCACGTTTTTCCGGTTTTTATAGCCTGAAAAAATATGTATACGAATTAACAGGTTAGACAGTCTTTTTCAGCGATTTCAGAAAAACCGTACACAGGTTATCCACAAAATCACGCCGGGACTTTTTCGGGGGTGGCTGCAGGCTCGACAGGCGAACCCATTGCGCGTTGTGTGTCTTCATTCCAGGCCTGCACACGCTCATTCAACGCAGCAATGGCACGTGGGCCTGTGCCTTCTGCATACATCGGCTCGCCGATCACCACCTGAATGGTACCTGGCTTTTTCGCCCAGCCGTCGCGAGGCCAATACTTGCCTGCGTTGTGCGCGACAGGCAGCACGGGCAGGTCGGCGTTCACTGCCAGTGCAGTTCCACCGCGTGAGAATTTGCCGACCTGGCCGTAAGGCACGCGTGTGCCCTCCGGGAAGATCAATACCCAGACGCCGTCCTTGAGCAGCTCGTCGCCCTTCTTGGCAATCTCCCTGAGTGCGGCTTTCGGGTTTTCGCGGTCGATGGCGATCGGGCGCAGCATTGCCATCGCCCAGCCAAAGAACGGCACGTACAGCAGTTCACGCTTGAGGACCTGACTCATCGGCTCGAAATACGCCGACAGAAAGAAGGTCTCCCAGGTGCTCTGATGGTTGGAGATGATCACGCAGGGGGTTTTCGGTACGTTCTCGGCGCCAGTTACTTCAACCTTGATGTTCAGAAACACCTTGGTCAGCCAGATGGCGCAGCGGCACCAGTAGACGTTGATGAAGCGATAGCGGGCTTTGAACGGCAGAAAAGGCGCAATGAAAAAACTCAACGTGCACCACAGCAGCGAGCTGGTGCCCAGCAACAGGTAAAAGAAGAAGGTCCTGATTGCCTGCATGATCGACATAGTTACGTTTACCGTACGGGCAGGTGCCCGCTCCTTGAGCGTCCTGAACCTGAAGAACTGATTGTTCAGTGAGTGCTGTTGTGGATAAGTTCTGCGGCAACTGCCGCCAGATCGTCAAAAATCAATGTGCCTGCCGGCACTCCGCCTTCCATCGTCTTGCGGCCTTTGCCGGTCATTACCAGCACAGGCTGAGAATCGACGGCCAATGCGGCCTGCAGGTCACCCTTGCTGTCGCCCACGAACCAAAGACCCTTGAGGTCCGCGGCGTAATGACGGGCGATGGCCCGCAGCATGCCGGGTTTGGGCTTGCGGCAGGTACAGCCATCGTCTGGCCCATGCGGGCAATAGACGATCAAACCGAGCTCGCCGCCCTGCTCTGCCACCAGCTTGCGCAAGCGCACGTGCATGGCATCCAGAGTGGCCAGATCGTAATAACCTCGGGCAATGCCCGACTGGTTGGTGGCGACGGCCACCGTCCAGCCGGCCTTGCTCAGCGCTGCGATAGCTTCGATCGAGCCAGGAATGGGCAGCCACTCCGCCACCGACTTTATGTAAGTGTCGGAGTCATGATTGATCACGCCATCCCGATCGAGTATCAGCAGTTTCACAGCGACTCCTTGTCAGCCCAGCAGCGAGATGTCGGCGACGCCGAGGAACAGGCCGCGCAAACGCGACAACAGGGCATAGCGGTTGGCACGCACGTTGGCGTCTTCCGCGTTGACCATCACGGCTTCGAAGAACGCATCGACCGGCTCACGCAACATCGCCAGACGCGCCAGCGATTCGCTGTACTGACGCTCGGCAGCCATAGGCTGGATCGCGTGATCGGCCTGCTGGATGGCCGAGTACAGCGAGAACTCGTTGGCGTTGTCGAAATACTTGGGCTCGACGGTCTGGGCAATGCTGCCCTCGGCCTTGCTCAAGAGGTTCGATACACGCTTGTTCACTGCGGCCAGTGCAGCGGCCTGTGGCAGTTTGCGGAAGGCCTGGACCGCCTGGACGCGCTGATCGAAATCCAGCGCCGAAGCCGGTTGCAGGGCACGTACCGAGAGGTACACCGCTACGTCGACGCCTTCGTCTTCATAACGCGCACGCAGACGATCGAAGATGAAGTCGAGAACCTGTTCCGCCAGACCGGCCGGCTTGATCTTCGCGCCGAACTGCGCGACGGCGAATTTCACCGTTTCGACCAGGTTCAGGTCGAGCTTCTTCTCGATCAGGATGCGCAGGATGCCCAGTGCTGCACGACGCAGGGCATACGGGTCCTTGCTGCCGGTAGGCAGCATGCCGATACCGAAGATACCGACCAGCGTATCGAGCTTGTCGGCAATGGCCACTGCAGCACCGGTCAGTGTGGTCGGCAGTTCGGCACCCGCGCCACGTGGCATGTACTGCTCGTTGAGCGCCAGCGCGACATCTTCCGGCTCGCCGTCGGCCTTGGCGTAGTAGTAACCGGCAATGCCCTGCATTTCCGGAAACTCGCCGACCATCTCGCTCGACAGGTCGCACTTGGAGAGCAGACCGGCCCGCGCAGCACGCTGGGCGTCGCCGCCGATGCGCGGTGCGATGTAAGCGGCCAGTTTCGACACACGCTCGGCCTTGTCGAACACGCTGCCCAACTGCGCCTGGAACACGACGTTCTTCAGGCGATCGTTGAAGGTTTCGAGCTTCTGCTTCTTGTCCTGCTTGAAGAAGAACTCGGCGTCGGTCAGGCGTGGACGAACCACCTTCTCGTTACCGGCGATGATCTGTGCCGGGTCCTTGCTCTCGATGTTGGCCACGGTGATGAAGCGCGGCAGCAGCTTGCCGTCGACATCCAGCAGGCAGAAATACTTCTGGTTGTCCTGCATGGTGGTAATCAAGGCTTCCTGAGGGACTTCCAGGAAGCGCTCTTCGAACGAGCACACCAGCGGAACCGGCCACTCGACCAGACCGGCCACTTCGTCCAGCAGGCTTGGCGGTACGATGGCGGTGCCTTCCTGCTGGGTGGCCAGCTCGTCGACGCGTTTGCTGATGATCTGGCGACGTTCGTTGAAGTCGGCCAGTACATGAGCGGCGCGCAGGTCACTGAGGTAACCGGCAGGCGAAGAAATGCGCACGTCTTGCGGATGATGGAAGCGATGACCGCGCGAATGACGACCCGCGCTCTGGGCGAGGATCGTGCAGTCCACCACCTGATCACCGAACAGCATCACCAGCCACTGGGTCGGCCGCACGAACTCTTCCTTGCGAGCACCCCAGCGCATGCGCTTGGCAATCGGCAGGTCGTTCAGCGAGTCTTCGACGATGGTCGGCAACAGCGACGTCGTCGGCTTGCCGAGGATGGTCTGGCTATAACGCAGTTTCGGACCGCTCTGATCGATTTCGCTCAGGTCGACGCCGCACTTCTTGGCGAAGCCCAGGGCGGCCTGAGTCGGGTTGCCGTCGGCATCGAACGCGGCCTGACGCGGTGGGCCGTCGAGGTTGACGCTGCGATCCGGTTGTTGCGTGGCCAGTGCGGTAATCAGCACGGCCAGACGACGCGGTGCGGCGTAGACCTGTTTGGCGCTGTAGGTCAGACCTGCGCCTGCGAGACCTTTTTCAATACCGGCGAGAAACGCATCGGCCAGCGAGACGAGGGTCTTGGGTGGCAGTTCTTCGGTGCCCAGTTCGACCAGAAAATCTTGAGCACTCATTGCGCTGCCTCCAGCTTGGCCAACACTTCATCGCGTAGATCGGGCGGCGCCATCGGGAAGCCGAGACGGGCCCGGGCCTGCAGGTAGGCCTGAGCCACCGAACGGGCCAGCGTGCGTACGCGCAGGATGTATTGCTGACGCGCCGTCACGGAAATCGCGCGACGGGCATCCAGCAGGTTGAAGGTGTGCGAGGCCTTGAGGACCATTTCGTAGCCGGGCAATGGCAGCTCCAGCTCGATCAGGCGTGCGGCTTCGCTTTCGTAGAAGTCGAACAGCTCGAACAGCTTGTCGACGTTGGCGTGTTCGAAGTTGTAGGTCGACTGCTCCACCTCGTTCTGGTGGAACACGTCGCCGTAGGTCACTTTGCCGAACGGGCCGTCAGCCCAGACCAGATCGTAGACCGAGTCCACGCCCTGCTGGTACATCGCCAGACGCTCGAGGCCGTAGGTGATTTCGCCGGTGACCGGGTAGCACTCCAGACCACCGACCTGCTGGAAGTAGGTGAACTGCGAGACTTCCATGCCGTTGAGCCAGATCTCCCAGCCCAGACCCCAGGCGCCCAGCGTCGGCGATTCCCAGTTGTCTTCGACGAAGCGCACGTCGTGCACCAGCGGATCGAGACCGATGTGCTTGAGCGAGCCCAGGTACAGTTCCTGGAAGTTGTCCGGGTTCGGCTTGAGAATCACCTGAAACTGGTAATAGTGCTGCAGGCGGTTCGGGTTTTCGCCGTAACGGCCGTCAGTCGGGCGACGGCTTGGCTGTACGTAAGCGGCGTTCCAGGTTTCCGGGCCTACGGCGCGCAGAAACGTGGCAGTGTGGAACGTGCCGGCGCCTACTTCCATATCGTAGGGCTGAAGTACCACGCAACCTTGTTCTGCCCAGTATTGCTGGAGGGCGAGGATCAAGTCTTGGAAGGTACGCACGGCTGGCGTAGGCTGGCTCACAAATTTCACCTGTGCTGGGCTGCGATTCAAAGAGCGGGAGTATACCCGATTCGGCCGCACGTCCACTCCTTGGGAGCCCTATGACACGCTGCTTTTGGTGCAACGAAGACCCCCTGTACATCGCATATCACGATCAGGAGTGGGGAGTGCCGCTGCGCGATGCGCAGAAGCTCTTCGAGTTGCTTTTGCTCGAAGGGTTCCAGGCCGGGCTGTCGTGGATCACGATTCTCAAGCGGCGCGCGCGTTATCGCGAAGTGCTGCACGGTTTTGACGTCGAGCGCCTGGCGCAGCTGAGCGATGCCAAAATAGAGGCGCTGATGCTTGATCCGAGCATCATCCGCAACCGCCTCAAGCTCAAGGCGGTGCGCACCAATGCGCGGGCCTGGCTGGCACTGGAAGACCCGGTCGCGCTGCTCTGGTCGTTTGTCGGTGGTACCCCGAAGATCAATCACTTCAAGGATCGCAGCGAAGTCCCGGCGATGACCGCCGAGGCCGAAGCGATGAGCAAGGCACTGAAAAAGGCCGGTTTCACCTTTGTCGGGCCGACCATCTGTTACGCCTACATGCAGGCCAGCGGCATGGTCATGGACCACACTGTCGATTGCGATCGGTATGCGATCCTGAGCCGCTGACGGTTACACTACCCGCCTCGAGAATCTGGGAGTCATCTGTGGATAAGTTCAAAGGCGCCGTAATGGTCGGGGCGTTGCGATTGTTTGCGCTGTTGCCATGGCGCGCGGTGCAGTGGACAGGCACCGCGATTGGCTGGCTGATGTGGAAGCTGCCCAACCGCTCGCGGGAAGTGGCGCGGATCAATCTGTCCAAGTGCTTCCCCGAGCTGAGCGAGCCCGAGCTGGAAAAGCTCGTCGGCCGCAGCCTCATGGACATCGGCAAGACCTTGACCGAAAGCGCCTGTGCGTGGATCTGGCCGGCACAGAAATCGATCGACCTGGTGCGTGAAGTCGAAGGGCTCGATGTGCTCAAGGACGCGCTGGCGTCCGGCAAGGGCGTGGTCGGCATCACCAGTCACCTGGGCAACTGGGAAGTGCTCAATCACTTCTACTGCAGCCAGTGCAAGCCGATCATTTTCTATCGTCCACCCAAGCTGAAAGCCGTGGACGACCTGTTGCGCAAGCAGCGTGTGCAGTTGGGCAACCGGGTGGCGGCGTCGACCAAGGAAGGCATTCTCAGTGTCATCAAGGAAGTGCGCAAAGGCGGCTCGGTGGGTATTCCGGCCGATCCGGAGCCGGCCGAATCAGCCGGCATCTTCGTGCCCTTCTGCGGCACCATGGCCCTAACCAGCAAGTTTGTGCCGAACATGCTGGCAGGCGGCAAGGCAGTCGGCGTCTTCCTGCACGCCATGCGCCTGCCGGACGGTTCGGGTTACAAAGTGGTACTCGAAGCGGCGCCCGAAGCGATGTACAGCACCGACACCGAAACCTCGGCAGCGGCGATGAGCAAAGTGGTCGAGAAATACGTGCGGGCGTATCCGAGCCAGTACATGTGGACCATGAAGCGCTTCAAGAAACGCCCGCCAGGTGAGGCGCGCTGGTACTAGAAAGGACCGGACGCGGAGCGTCCGCAACGGCGTGTCCACGCTGGAGCATGGGCACGATAGTGTTTCTGCAGACACCTATCGTTCCTCACGCTCAGCGTGGGAATGCCGTGCGTGACGCTCTGCGTCACAAATCTGCGCCGCGCCACAGTTCTCAGGAATAGGACGCAGAGCGTCCAGAACGGCGTGCCCACGCTGGAGCATGGGCACGATAGTGTTCCTGCAGACACCTATCGTTCCCCACCGCGTGGGAATGCCGTGCGTGACGCTCTGCGTCAAAAATCTGCGCCGCGCCGCAGTTCTCAAGATAGGACGCGGAGCATGGGCACGATAGTGTTTCCCTCAACTGGCCGCCGCAATCAACCCGCGTCGCTCCAGCGCCACCTGAGTACCCTCTGAACTCATCCGCACCAGGTTCACCGGGATGGATTTGGCCGCAGGGGTATTGCCGTGTTTATCCCGATTGGCCAGTGGTAGCAGGCCGTTGGTCTCCGGGTAGTACGCTGCGCAGCAACCCTGCGGCACGTCGTAGGGGATGACCTTGAAACCCGCTGCACGCCGCGCGGTGGTCGGGTCGAGCGCCGTCTGAAACTCGATGTAGTCCCCGGCCTTCAGCCCCAGGCGTTCGATGTCCTGCGGGTTGAGCATCACCACCATGCGGTCGCCAAAGATGTCCCGATAGCGGTCATCGTTGGAATACACCGTGGTGTTGAACTGGTCATGGCTGCGGATCGTCATCAACTGCAGATGCTCGGCCCCCGGCGGCGTGTCGTCTTCGTCGTAGATACCTTCGGGAAAGAGGAAGTTGGCCTTGCCCGACTCGGTGTCCCACTTGCGCTCACTGGCGGCATTGGGCAAGCGGAAACCTCCGGGTTCGAGGATGCGCTGATTGAAGTCATAAAACTGCTCGGGCAGTACTTCTTCGATCTTGTCGCGAATCCTTGAGTAGTCGCCCACATAGCTGTCCCAGTCCACCTTGGGATTGGGCGCAAGCGTCGCTTTGGCGATACCGGCAATGATCGCCACTTCGGAAATCAGATGTTTCGACGCAGGCTCAAGCATGCCGGTCGAGCCGTGCACCATCGACATCGAGTCCTCCACCGTAATGGTTTGCGCCACACCGTTCTGCAGGTCGCGCTCCGAACGTGCCACGCACGGCAGCAGAAAGGCCTTCTGACCATGGACTGTCGCGCTGCGGTTGAGCTTGGTGTTGACCAGCACCGTCATTTTCAGACGGCTGACGGTCGGGCAGATCACATAGGTGTCCGGAATGGCACGGAAAAAATTACCGCCCATGGAAATCAGCGCTTCCACCTCGCCACGCAACAGGGCTTCGCAGGTCTCGGCCACAGCGTGACCTTTTTTTCTGGACGCCTCGAAACCGAACACCTTGCTCATGCTGGCCAGAAACGGTTCGCCGGCCTTTTCGTAGATGCCCATCGTCCTGTCGCCCTGTACGTTGGAATGCCCACGCACCGGACACGCCCCCGCACCAAGCTTGCCGATGTTGCCGCGTAACAGCAGCAGGTTGATGATCTGCTGCATGGCGTCACCGCCGCGCTTGTGCTGAGTGATGCCCATTCCCCAGCAGCAGATGACCCCCTTCGAGCGCTTATAGACCGCCGCCACCTCTTCGATGGCCTGACGCGTCAGGCCCGAATGGCGCTCGATGATGTCCCAGGGCAACTGTCGGCAGTAATCGGCGTACTGCTCGAAGCCATGGGTGTGTTCTTCAATGAACGCCACATCGAGTACACGTGGCAGGTGTTCACGCTGCGCCACGTCGTCGGCTTCGATCACGGCCTTGCAAACGCCTTGCAGGGCGATCATGTCGCCGCCGATCCTGACCTGATGGTACTGCGAGCTGATTTCCACCCCATGCAGACTGAGCATGTCGCGCGGGTCCTGCGGCGCCGCAAAACGTACCAGCGCCCTCTCCCGCAGCGGGTTGAACGAGATGATGCTCGCGCCCCGGCGCGCGGCGGCGTGCAGCTCGGACATCATGCGCGGGCTGTTGGTCCCGGGGTTCTGGCCGATGATGAAAATCGCGTCGGCGCTCTCGAAATCCTCCAGCGTCGTGGTGCCTTTGCCAACCCCGATCGACTCGGGCAGCGCCGCGGTGGTGGTCTCATGGCACATGTTCGAGCAGTCAGGGAAGTTGGCCATGCCGTACATCCGGCCAAACAGCTGATACAGAAAGGCGGCTTCGTTCGATGTGCGCCCTGAGGTGTACAGCTCCAGCTTCCACGGGTCGCTCAGGTTGCGCAGTTCTTCGCCGATCTCGGCGAACGCCTCGTCCCAGGTGACGGGCAGGTATTTGTCACTGGCGGCGTCGTAGCGCATCGGCTCGGTGATACGGCCTTCTGCTTCCAGCTCGTGGTCGCTCCAGGTGGCCAGTTCGCTGACCGTATGCCGGGCGAAGAACTCAGGAGTCACGCGTTTCTTGGTCGATTCCCAGGCCAGTGCCTTGGCACCGTTCTCGCAGTATTCAAAGGTGTGCGGCTTTTTCGGGTCCGGCCAGGAGCAGCTGGGGCAGTCGAAGCCTCCAGGCTTGTTCATGGACATCAGCGTGCGGTTGCCCTTGATCAGCACATGCTGGTGCAACAGGTGCTTGTTGACCGCACTGAGCGCGGCCCAGCCACCTGCCGGCGTGCCGTCGGTCTGTGATCCCTGAAGCGGGGCCTGGGAGTTTTCCGATTCGGACATGGGGTGTGCTCTCTCTCATAAAGCCCGTGAAGGCATGAAGCTCGTGTGTCTGAGATACACGGGCTCAGAGAGAATTCGCCCGAGTCGACGAGCGTTGCCGACAGGGCGCGTCGGCAAGAGGTTCAGTCAGGGTCATGCCCTGTTCAGCAGCGGTTCAGAAAAAGCTCAGGCCGACCTGAAACAGCCGCTCGACATCGCGAATGCACTTCTTGTCCACAAGGAACATGATCACATGGTCACCGGATTCGATCACCGTGATGTCATGGGCAATGAGCACTTGTTCGTCGCGGATCACTGCGCCGATTGCCGTACCGGTCGGCAGGTTGATGTCCTTGATCGCACGGCTGACGACCTTGCTGGATTTCGAGTCGCCGTGAGCGACGATCTCGATGGCTTCGGCTGCACCGCGTCGCAGCGAATGCACGCTGACGATATCACCGCGGCGCACGTGGGCCAGCAGCGTGCCGATGGTTGCCAGTTGCGGGCTGACCGCAACGTCGATTTCGCCACCCTGCACCAGGTCGACGTAGGCCGGGTTATTGATCAGCGTCATCACCTTGCGTGCGCCCAGACGCTTGGCCAGCAGCGACGACATGATGTTGGCTTCATCGTCGTTGGTCAGCGCCAGGAACAGGTCGGTGTTGCCGATGTTTTCTTCCAGCAGCAGGTCGCGGTCCGATGAGCTGCCCTGCAGCACCACCGTGCTGTCCAGGTGTTCCGACAGATAGCGGCAGCGCGCCGGGCTCACTTCGATGATCTTCACCTGATAGCGGCTTTCGATGGCTTCAGCCAGACGCTCGCCGATGTTGCCGCCGCCGGCGATGACGATACGTTTGTAGTTCTCGTCCAGGCGCCGCAGCTCGCCCATCACGGCGCGAATGTCAGCCTTGGCGGCGATGAAGAACACCTCGTCGTCGGCCTCGATGACCGTGTCGCCATGCGGCAGTATTGCCCGGTCACGACGATAGATCGCCGCGATGCGCGTTTCGACATTCGGCATGTGCGCTCGTAGCTGACGCAGCGGCTGACCCACCAGCGCACCGCCGTAATAGGCTTTGACCGCGACCAGTTGCGCTTTGCCTTCGGCGAAATCGATCACCTGCAGCGCACCGGGGTACTCGATCAGACGCTTGATGTAGTTGGTGACCACCTGCTCCGGACTGATCAGTACGTCGACCGGGATCGCGTTTTTATCGAACAGGCCTGCGCGTGTCAGGTACGCCGCTTCACGGATGCGCGCGATCTTGGTCGGCGTATGGAACAGCGTATGGGCCACCTGACAGGCAATCATGTTGGCTTCGTCGCTGCTGGTCACCGCGACCAGCATGTCGGCGTCGTCCGCGCCGGCCTGACGCAACACCGCCGGGTAGGAGCCCTTGCCCTGCACGGTGCGGATGTCCAGGCGGTCGCCCAGATCGCGCAACCGGTCGCCGTCAGTGTCGACCACGGTGATGTCGTTGGCTTCGCCCGCCAGATGCTCGGCCAGCGTACCGCCTACCTGCCCTGCACCCAGAATGATGATTTTCACGCGCTTACTCCCGCGCCGACGCGATCTTGATCAGTTTGGCGTAGTAGAAACCGTCGTGGCCGCCTTGCTGGGCCAGCAGCTGGCGACCATGGGCTTGCTTGATACCCGCGGGCGGCTGTCCGGCCTGCCCGGCGATGTCCAGCTCTCTGGCCCCGGAGGTACGCGCCAGAAACGCCTCGATGACGTCGGTGTTTTCGGTTGGCAGTGTCGAGCAGGTCGCGTACACCAGCATGCCGCCTACCTGCAGCGTAGGCCACAACGCATCGAGCAGCTCGCCCTGCAAGGCCGCCAGCGCGGCGATGTCATCTGCCTGACGAGTCAGTTTGATGTCCGGATGCCGACGAATCACGCCGGTCGCCGAGCACGGTGCGTCGAGCAGGATGCGCTGGAACGGTTTGCCGTCCCACCACTGCGCTGTCTCGCGGGCGTCGGCTGCAATCAGCTCGGCATCCAGTCCCAGGCGATCGAGGTTTTCACGCACGCGCACCAGACGCTTGGCTTCCAGATCCACCGCCACCACGCCGTCCAGTTGCGGCTGTACTTCCAGCAAGTGGCAGGTCTTGCCGCCCGGCGCGCAGCAGGCATCGAGTACCCGTTGCCCGGGGGCCAGCTCCAGCAGGTCGGCGGCCAGCTGCGCGGCTTCATCCTGCACGCTGATCCAGCCTTCGGCAAAACCGGGCAGCGAGCGCACATCGCACGGCTCGGCGAGCACGATGCCGTCCTGGCTGAAGATGCACGCGCTGGCTTGCAGGCCGGCAGTGTCGAGCAGTTCGAGGTATTGATCGCGACGGTGATGGCGTCGGTTGACGCGCAAGATCATTGGCGGGTGCGCATTGTTGGCTGCGCAGATGGCTTCCCACTGTTCCGGCCAGGCGGCTTTCAAAGCTTTCTGCAGCCAGCGCGGGTGGGCGGTACGCACCACCGGGTCGTGTTCCAGCTCGATCAGCAGCGCCTCGCCGTCACGTTGCGCATTGCGCAGCACGGCGTTGAGCAAGCCTTTGGCCCACGGCTTTTTCAATTTGTCGGCGCAGCCCACGGTTTCGCCAATCGCAGCATGGGCCGGAATGCGGCTGTAGAACAGTTGATAAAGGCCGACCAGCAACAAGGCTTCAACGTCGGCGTCGGCGGCCTTGAAGGGCTTCTGCAGCAGCTTGGCCGCCAATGCCGACAGACGCGGCTGCCAGCGCGCGGTGCCGAATGCCAGGTCCTGCGTCAGGCCACGATCACGCACCTCGACCTTGTCCAGTTGAGTCGGCAACGAGCTGTTCAGCGAGGCCTTGCCGCTGAGCACGGCAGCCAGTGCCTTGGCGGCGGCCAGACGCGGGTTCATTGGCCCAGCACCGTGCCGATGGCAAATTTCTCGCGGCGGCTGTTGAACAGGTCAGTGAAGTTCAGCGGCTTGCCGCCCGGCAATTGCAGACGGGTCAGGCGCAGCGCGTTCTGCCCGCAGGCGACGATCAGGCCATCCTTGCTGGCGCCGAGAATCGTCCCCGGCGCGCCCTGCCCTTCGGCCAGATCGGCGGCCAGGACTTTCAGGGTTTCTTCGTTCAGCGTGCTGTGACAGATCGGCCAGGGGTTGAAGGCGCGGACCAGGCGTTCAAGCTCATCGGCCGGACGCGTCCAGTCCAGGCGCGCTTCGTCCTTGTTCAGCTTATGGGCGTAGTTGGCCAGGCTGTCATCCTGAACCTCGCCGACCAGCGAGCCGTCCGCCAGACCGGCAATAGCCTGCAACACAGCAGGCGGACCGAGTTCGGCCAGGCGATCATGCAGCGTGCCGCCCGTGTCCTGCGCGGTAATCGGGGTGACCGCCTTGAGCAGCATCGGCCCGGTGTCCAGGCCCGCTTCCATGCGCATCACGGTTACGCCGCTCTCGGCATCACCGGCCTGCACCGCGCGCTGAATCGGCGCCGCACCGCGCCAGCGCGGCAGCAGCGACGCATGGCTGTTGATGCAGCCCAGGCGCGGAATATCCAGCACCACTTGCGGCAGGATCAGGCCGTAGGCGACGACCACCATCAAATCGGGTTGCAGCGCTGCCAGTTCAGCCTGCGCAGCAGGATCGCGCAGTGTGGGCGGCTGCATGACCGGTACGTCATGTTGCAGCGCCAGTTGCTTGACCGGGCTGGGCATCAGCTTTTGTCCACGACCGGCCGGGCGATCGGGCTGGGTGTACACGGCGACGATCTGGTGAGGGCTGTCGAGCAGGGCCTTGAGGTGTTCGGCGGCGAATTCCGGGGTGCCGGCGAAGACGATGCGCAGTGGCTCAGTCATGGAGTTCTCATTATAAAAAAAGGCCTGTTCAGGCCTTTTGGGGTAACGACGGATCAGGCGTTGAGCTTGTGCTGCTTTTCGAGCTTCTTCTTGATCCGGTCACGCTTGAGGTTGGACAGGTAATCGACGAACAGCTTGCCGTTCAGGTGATCGCATTCATGCTGGATACAGATGGCGAGCAGGCCCTCGGCAACCAGTTCATAAGGCTTGCCGTCACGGTCCAGCGCCTTGACGCGGACCTTTTGCGGACGGTCGACGTTCTCGTAGAAGCCCGGCACCGACAGGCAGCCTTCCTGATACTGATCCATTTCATCGGTCAGTTTTTCGATTTGAGGATTGATGAAGACCATCGGTTCGCTACGGTCTTCGCTCAGGTCCATGACGACCACGCGCTTGTGGACGTTGACCTGAGTCGCGGCCAGGCCAATACCTGGCGCTTCGTACATGGTTTCAAACATGTCGTCGACCAACTGGCGAATGCCGTCGTCTACCATCGCCACAGGTTTGGCGATGGTGCGCAGGCGCGAATCGGGAAATTCGAGGATGTTTAGAATGGCCATATACGTAAGAGCTGCACTGTTAAGGTAAAGTCAATGTTGGGTGCCGGGCCCGGGAGTTCAAGGCAGGCAGCCCAGGACAGGACTCTAGGGTTCGCGTGAGGCAACATGATAAAGGGATTCACCGCATGAGGAAATCACTACTCGCCCTGCTGCTGCTGACCGCCAGCGGTCTTGCGCAGGCGCAAGTGCAACTCAGGGAAGGCTATCCACAGAGCTACACCGTTGTCGCCGGGGACACACTCTGGGACATTTCCGGCAAGTTCTTGCGTGAACCGTGGAAATGGCGCGAGATCTGGCGGGCCAATCCGCAAGTCCATGATCCTGACCTGATCTACCCCGGTGACACCCTCGCGCTGACTTGGGTCGATGGTCAGCCGCGCGTGACGCTCAATCGCGGCCAGTCGCGTGGCACCATCAAATTGTCACCGCGGGTGCGCAGTACGCCGATGGTCGAGGCCATTCCGAGCATTCCGCTGGGCGCGATCAACGCCTTCCTGATCAACAATCGGATTGTCGACAGCGCCGAGCAGTTCGAAAAAGCCCCCTACATCGTTGCGGGCAACGCCGAGCGCGTGCTCAGTGGCAACGGTGATCGTGCCTATGCACGGGGCGCGCTGGACCCGGCGCACAGCGTCTATGGCATCTTCCGTCAGGGCAAGACCTACGTCGATCCCAAGACCCAGGAAGTGCTGGGGATCAATGCCGATGACGTCGGCAGCGCCGAGGTGGTTGCCACCGAGGGTGACGTCTCGACCCTGATTCTGCAGCGCTCCACACAGGAAGTGCGTCTGGGCGATCGTTTATTCAGCAGCGAAGAGCGGGCCATCAACTCGACGTTTCTGCCCAGCGCTCCGCAGGCGCCGATAGACGGTTTGATTCTGGATGTGCCACGCGGCGTCACCCAGGTCAGCGTGCTGGATGTGGTCACGCTCGACAAGGGCAAACGCGACGGCCTGACCGAGGGCAACGTGCTGGCGATCTACAAGACCAGCGAGACCGTGCGCGACCGGATCACCGGTGAACAGGTAAAGATCCCCGACGAACGGGCCGGCCTGCTGATGGTTTTCCGTACCTACGACAAGCTTAGTTACGCCTTGGTCCTGCAAGCCAACCGATCTTTGGCCATCATGGACAAGGTTCGCAACCCGTAGACGCATGTTTCAGATCTGACACGGAATTGTGCGACGAACCAGACACTTATCAAATTGTTGTCAACAGAGTTATCCACAGGTTTGTGCAGCCCTCAGGATGCACGATGGATCAGGGACGATCTCATGCCATTGTTCGAAAATGCCCCCTCTTCACCTGCAGAGCTGGAAGCGCGTTTGCGCATGCACCGCTTGCCCGAGATAGGGCCGAAACGCTTTTCCAGACTGATCGAAGCCTTCGGTTCGGCCTCGTCGGCGCTCAGTGCGCCGGCCAGCGCATGGCGTGCGCTGGGTATTCCTAGTGCCTGTGCCGAGGCGCGTCGTGACTCCTCCGTACGTGATGGCGCCAGTGCCGCATTGGCCTGGCTGGAGCGTCCGGCCCAGCATTTGCTGATGTGGGACGACCCTGGCTACCCCGCATTGCTGGCGCAGATCGCTGATCCACCGCCGCTGATCTTCATTGCCGGCGACCCTTCGATCCTGGAGCGTCCGCAGTTGGGAATGGTCGGCAGTCGTCGCGCTTCACGACCCGGGCTGGACACCGCCAGCGCTTTTGCGCGCAGCCTGGCGGCTGCCGGTTTTGTGATCACCAGTGGCCTGGCGCGGGGTATTGACGGCGCCGCGCATCAGGGCGCATTGGATGTCGGGGGGCTTACAATCGGCGTGCTTGGCACCGGGCTCGAAAAACTTTATCCACAGCAGCATCGCGCGCTCGCAGCGCAGATCGCGGCACAGGGCGGCGCAGTGATTTCCGAGTTCCCGCTGGACGCCGAACCGCAGGCCAGCAACTTCCCGCGACGTAACCGAATCATCAGCGGCCTGTCGCTGGGCATACTGGTGGTCGAGGCCAGTGTCGCCAGCGGCTCGTTGATTACCGCGCGACTGGCCGCCGAGCATGGACGAGAGGTGTATGCGATACCTGGCTCGATTCATCACCCTGGCGCCAAGGGCTGTCATCAGTTGATACGTGACGGCGCGACACTGGTCGAGACCGTCGAGCACATTCTTGAAGGCTTGCAGCACTGGAAACGTGTTACGCCCGACATCGATCCTGTCACGCCGGCGAAGCCTGCCCCTTGCGATCATCCTTTATTGGCGCTGCTGCACGCCGCACCGCACACCAGCGAGGGGCTGTCGGTGTCATGCGGTTGGCCATTGCCCAAGGTATTGGCTGGCCTGACCGAGCTGGAACTGGACGGACGCATAAGCTGTGAAGCAGGACGATGGTTCGCCAGAGCGCCCTGAGGTTAAACTGCCGCCAGGATTCAGTGGAGAGACAAAAATGGTCAGCAGTTGGCGAGTGCAACAAGCCGCTCAGGATATTCGAGCCGGTGCGGTGATTGCCTACCCGACCGAGGCAGTCTGGGGGCTGGGGTGCGATCCGTGGGATGAAGAAGCGGTCTATCGTCTGCTGGCGATCAAGTCACGGCCGGTGGAAAAAGGCCTGATCCTGATTGCCGACAACATTCGCCAGTTCGACTTCCTGTTCGAAGACTTCCCCGAATTGTGGCTCGACCGCATGGCCAGCACCTGGCCTGGGCCCAACACCTGGCTGGTACCGCATCAGAACCTGCTGCCCGAGTGGATCACCGGCATTCACGAAACTGTGGCGCTGCGTGTTACCGATCACCCGACCGTACGTGAACTGTGCGCGCTGGTCGGGCCGTTGATCTCCACTTCGGCCAACCCGGCGGGTCGACCGGCTGCGCGTTCGAGATTGCGCGTCGAGCAGTATTTCCGCGGGCAGATCGACGGGGTTCTCGGCGGCAGCCTGGGCGGGCGTCGAAACCCCAGCGTGATACGTGACATCGCCACCGCGCAGATCGTGCGCGCCGGCTGACGCTGGCGCACACAGCGCGGGTTCAGTGGTAGACGATCAAGGGATCAGAATGGTCGAGCCAGTGGTGCGCCGGGCCGACAGCTCGGTCTGCGCCTTGGCGGCGTCCTTCAGGGCGTACTGCTGAATGCCGTCGACCTTGAGTTTGCCGCTGGCGAGCATGTCGAACAGCTCGTCAGCCATGGCCTGCAGGTTCTGCGCAGTGTTGGCGTAAGAGCCCAGCGTCGGACGGGTGACATACACCGAACCCTTTTGCGCCAGAATCCCGAGGTTCACACCCGAGACCGGCCCGGAGGCATTGCCGAAGCTCACCACCAGCCCGCGTGGTGCCACACAGTCAAGTGACGTCAGCCAGGTGTCCTGGCCCACCCCGTCGTAGACCACCGGGCATTTCTTGCCGTCGGTCAGTTCCAGCACGCGGCTGGCGACATCTTCGTGGCTGTAATCGATGGTTTCCCAGGCTCCAAGCGCCTTGGCGTGAGCGGCCTTCTCCGGCGAACTGACCGTGCCGATCAGTTTGCCGCCCAGGGCCTTGACCCATTGACAGGCCAGCGAGCCCACCCCGCCTGCGGCGGCATGAAACAGAATGATCTCGCCCGGCTTCACCTGATAGGTCTGACGCAGCAGATACTGCACCGTCAGGCCCTTGAGCATCAGGGCTGCGGCCTGCTCGAAACTGATCGAGTCCGCCAGCTTGACCAGATTCGCTTCAGGCAGCACGTGCACTTCGCTGTACGCCCCCAGCGGCCCGGTGCCATAAGCGACACGATCACCGACCTTGAAGCGCGTCACCTCGGCCCCCACCGCCTCGACCACCCCCGCCCCTTCTGCACCGAGGCCGGAAGGCAGCGACGGCGCCGGATACAGCCCGCTGCGGTAATAGGTATCGATGAAATTCAGGCCAATGGCCTTGTTACGCACCACCACCGCCTGCGGCCCCGGAGCCTCCGGCTCGAAATCGACATATTCAAGAACCTCGGGTCCTCCGACAGTGCTGAACTGGATACGCTTTGCCATGTGCTCTCTCCTTGATGGTTAAAACAAGCTGCGAAAGCCCCCATCGGACTCCTTCCCCGGACCTTCGTCAACTGCCAGCCCGCGCCGCCGATGGTATGCTACGCGCCAATTTGCCTGCGCCTCTTTTGCTGCGGGGGCTCAGCCGTTTGACGTCAGCCGTAAGGGATCCTCATGAGTACCCGTACCGAGGCCGTAAAAGCCTACCTGCTCGACCTGCAAGACCGTATCTGCACTGCGCTTGAACAGGAAGATGGCAGCGCACACTTCATGGAAGATGCCTGGACGCGTCCGGCGGGCGGCGGTGGTCGCACGCGGGTGATCGAGAATGGCACGGTCATCGAGAAAGGCGGTGTCAATTTTTCCCATGTTTTCGGCAGCAATCTGCCGCCGTCTGCCAGCGCTCATCGGCCTGAACTGGCCGGGCGTGGTTTCGAGGCGCTGGGCGTTTCGCTGGTGATCCATCCGCACAACCCGCATGTGCCGACGTCCCACGCCAACGTGCGCTTCTTCATTGCCGAGAAAGAAGGTGAAGAGGCCGTCTGGTGGTTCGGTGGCGGTTTCGACCTGACGCCCTATTACGGCGTCGAGGAAGACTGCGTGCACTGGCACCGGGTTGCCGAGCGCGCCTGTGCGCCCTTCGGTGAGGATGTCTACCCGCGCTACAAGGCCTGGTGCGACAGTTACTTCCACCTCAAGCATCGCGATGAACCGCGCGGCATCGGTGGTCTGTTTTTCGATGACGTGAACCAGTGGGATTTCGACACCAGCTTCGCCTTCATCCGCGCCATCGGTGATGCGTTCATCAATGCCTATCTGCCGATCGTGCGGCGGCGCAAGGCGGCGGCCTATACCGTGCAGCAGCGTGAGTTTCAGGAATTCCGTCGTGGTCGCTACGTCGAGTTCAACCTGGTGTATGACCGCGGCACGTTGTTCGGTCTGCAATCGGGTGGGCGTACCGAATCGATCCTCATGTCGCTGCCGCCGCAAGTGCGCTGGGGTTATGACTGGAAGGCCGCGCCGGGCAGCGAAGAAGCGCGTCTGACCGAATACTTCCTGACCGACCGCGACTGGCTGGCGGAAAACTGATGGACCGGTACGTCGTCTTCGGTAATCCCATCGGCCACAGCAAGTCGCCGTTGATTCATCGCTTGTTTGCCGAGCAAACCGGGCAAACGCTGGATTACCAAACCTCGCTGGCACCGCTGGACGATTTCACCGCGTTTGCCCAGGCGTTTTTCCAGGCCGGGCGTGGCGCCAACGTCACCGTGCCGTTCAAGGAACAAGCCTGGCGCCTGGCCGACAGCCTGACCCAACGTGCGCAGCGCGCCGGGGCGGTCAACACCCTGAGCAAGCTCGACGACGGAACTCTGCTGGGCGATAACACTGACGGTGCGGGGCTGGTACGCGATCTGACGGTCAATTGCGGGCGCAGCCTGCGTGGTCAGCGCATTCTGTTGCTGGGCGCAGGCGGTGCGGTACGTGGCGCGCTGGAGCCGTTGCTTGGGCAACAGCCCGCTGCGTTGGTGATCGCCAATCGTACGGTCGAGAAAGCCGAGCGGCTGGCGCATGAGTTCGCCGACCTCGGGCCGGTATTCGCCAGCAGCTTCGACTGGCTTGAAGAGTCGGTGGACGTGATCATCAACGCCACCTCTGCCAGCCTGGCCGGAGAGCTGCCACCGATTGCGCCCAGCCTCATCCAGCCGGGAGTGACCTTCTGCTACGACATGATGTACAGCAACGAGCCCACTGCTTTTTGCCGTTGGGCCACCGAGCACGGCGCGGCGCAGGCGGTGGATGGTCTGGGCATGCTGGTCGAGCAGGCCGCAGAAGCCTTTCTGCTGTGGCGCTGTGTGCGTCCGGAGTCGACTCCGGTGCTGGCGGAGTTGCGCAGATTGCTGGCTGCGGGCTGATCGGGACCTTTGTAGAACGCAGAGCGTCGCGACGATGAGTTACAACTCAATCCTCAAACAGAATCGGGCACTTCTCCGCGCCTTCCAGCTTGTGCAGTTCCTCGATCACTTGCGGCCTGGCATTGCGCAGGACCAGCACTCTGCCCTGCCGGCCCAGACGTCTGGCTTCCTGATGAAGCATCTCCACGCCTGAGTAATCGATGAAGTTGATCTGCTGCGCATCGATCACCACTCGCACACCTTCGGTACGTTGCAGGCGGGTTTGCAGGTAGTGGCTGGCGCCGAAGAAGATCGATCCGCCGACCCGCAGGACCTCCTCGTCGCCCTCGCGCCATTGCTGGACGCGCGGTTGCGAGGTGCGCTTGAGGTAGAAAAACAGCGAGGCAAGTACACCGGCGTAGATCGCGGTTTGCAGCTCCAGCAGCAAGGTGGCCAGACAGGTCAGTGCCATCACGAAAAACTCGGCGCGGCTGACGCGGAACAGCGCCCGAATGCCGCGGCGATCCACCAGCCCCCAACAGATCAGCAGGATTGAGGCGGCCATGGCCGGGATCGGAATGTGCGATATCAACGAGGCACCGGCGACCGCGAACAATGCCACCCACAACGCAGAAAACACACCCGCCAGCGGCGAGCGCGCACCAGCCTCGTAACTCAATGCCGCCCGGGTAAAAGACCCGGCTGACAGGTAGCCGGAGAACAGCGAGCCGACCATGTTCGACAGCCCCTGGGCACGCACTTCCTGATTGGCATTGAGCATCTGCTGCGAACGAGCCGACAGCGAGCGGGCAATCGACAGGCTGTTGACCAGCCCGAGCATGCCCACCGCCACGGCGGTCGGCAGCAGCTTGAGGATCAGTTCGAGGTCCAGCGGCAACGGGCTGAAGGGCGGCAGATGGCCGACGAAGGCGCTGACCACACGGACATGGCCGAACATCGCCGGCCACAGCCACACCAGCAGGCTGCTCGACACCAGGGCGATCAACAGCGTCGGCCAGCGAGGCACCAGAAGCTTGAGTCCGATACCCAGCGCCAGGGTCAACAGACCGAGCATCAGCGAAGACAGATCGACTTCACGCCAATGCTCAAGCACGGCGCTCAGGCTTTTGAGGGCGGTGGTCTGACTTGGCAGATCGATGCCCAGCAGATTGGGCATCTGCCCCAGCGCAATCACCACCGCAGCGCCCAGCGTGAAACCCAGCACCACCGAATGCGAAACGAAATTCACCAGCGCACCGAAGCGCATCATCCCCAGCAACAGTTGAAACACACCGGCGATGAAGGTCAGCAGCAGGATCAACATGATGTAGTCCTGACTGGCCGGGACGGCGAGCGGACTGACACTGGCATACAGCACGATGGATATAGCGGCAGTCGGCCCGCAGATCAGGTGCCAGGACGATCCCCACAGGCAGGCCACGAGGACTGGAACAATCGCAGCGTACAGACCGTACTCAGGCGGCAGCCCGGCGATCAGTGCGTAAGCGATGGATTGCGGCAGCGCCAGAATGGCGCCACTCAGGCCCACCAGCGCATCACGCCCGACGCTGGCGCGATTCTGCTGCGGCAGCCAGGCGAGAAAGGGTAGAAATTTATGGCGATTGAGCCAGCGCATCGGTCCCTCATGTTGGATGGGTCACTGCATCACGACGTCAGACCGTTTCTGCCCGGAGCCGCGAGCGAACGCTAGTTCATGGCGTAGCATTTCGAGGTGGCGACGTTTGTATCTGACCCGGTTCCAGCACCTCTGAGCATGCAGATAACATAGTGTTTCTTGTTCTTGAGGGTCACTACCGGACCAATGTCTGCCACGTACGAAGAAACGACCGTTGCTCCTGCATTGAGCATTTCTTCCATAGAGACATTGACGGCCTCCAGCTTGGTCGGATATTCCAGCGCGTTTCCAGGCACTTTGGCGCTGGTTTCTGGTGGCCAGCTACCCGCAGAGGCAAAGGATGCGCTCAGAATCAGGGCCAGCGAGAGGGGTATAAGTGACCTTTTCATACTGTTCTCCAGAGTTAGCGGATAGGCCGCACGGCAGTCTAGTGGTTTGTCCCCGTTCGTTGGTTCCTTATTGCTATTCCAGAATGACGCTTCGGAGCGCTAATAATTGCTGAAAAACCGGCGCAGTGGAAACTCCTGACGCCGGGTCACTACTTAGTGTCGAGGCCTACAATTTCGCCTTCACCGCTGCCAGCCCGTCCTTGCCATCAACCGTCTTCACGCCCTCCAGCCACTTGTCCAGCACCGCCGGGTTGGCCTTGATCCAGGCCTTTGCCGCCTCGCTGTTGCTGACCTTCTTGTTGACCACCTCGGCCATGATGCTGTTTTCCATGTCCAGGGTGAAGCTCAGATGGGTCAGCAGCTTGCCGACGTTCGGGCAGGCTTGAGCATAACCTTTGCGGGTCAGTGTAAAGACCGAGCCGGTGTCACCAAAGTATTTCTCGCCGCCCTTGAGGTAGTGCATGCCCTTGATCTGCACGTTCATCGGGTGCGGCGTCCAGCCGAGGAACACCACAAAGGCCTTTTTCTTCACGTTGCGATTGACCTCGGCAAGCATCGCGGTTTCGCTGGATTCCACCAGCTTCCATTTGCCCAGATCGAATTCGTTCTTCTTGATGATCTCCTGCAAAGACAGGTTGGCAGGCGCGCCAGAACCGATGCCATAGATCTTCTTGTCGAACTTGTCAGCAAATTTGCTCAGGTCGGCAAAGTCATGCACACCGGCATCCCAGACGTAATCCGGCACGGCCAGGGTGAATTCGGTGCCCTCCAGGTTTTTCGCCAGTTGCGTCACATCGCCGGTGGCCACGAACTTGTCGTAGAAGCCCTGCTGCGCCGGCATCCAGTTGCCCAGAAACACATCCAGCTTGCCGTCTTTCAAACCGCCATAGGCGATCGGCACGGCCAGGGTATCGACCTTGGGCGTGTAGCCCAGACCTTCGAGTACCACGCTGGTAATGGCGTTGGTGGCCGCAATGTCACTCCAGCCGGGATCGGCCATCTTCACGGTGCTGCAACTGGCGTCCTCTGCCTGTGCTGCAAGGCTGCCGAGGGTCATGACCGCGACCGCAACGGCTGTGGATAACTTCTTCATTGATGTACCCCTTTGGTTTTTTTGGTGTGGGCAGGGTCAAGGTTGCGGAAAACGTGCCTTGCGCTCCAGATCGTCCAGATCAATGTGGTTGCGCATGTACTGCTGACTGGCGTCGACCAGTGGCTGGTGATCCCAACTCTTCAGCTTGCCGGTTGCCAGCGATTTGGCGACGAAGCGCCTTCTGCGCTGGCTGGCGAGCACCTGTTGGTGTATCGCCGGGATGTCCCACTTGGCCCGAGCTTCGGCCAGGAAATCGTTGAACAGCTTTTCATGGGTGGGTGACTGGCTCAGGTCCTTCTGCTCTTTCGGGTCCTTTTTCACATCGAACAGCAGGCACGGGTCCTGCTCCGAATAGATGAATTTGTACGCGCCACGACGGATCATCATCAGCGGGCTGGTGGTGCCTTCGGCCATGTACTCACCGAACACCTCATCGTGCCCGCCCTTGCGTTTCAAATGCGGCATCAGCGAACGTCCGTCCATTGGCAAACCGGCGTCCAGTTTGCCTTTGGCCATTTCGACGAAGGTCGGCAGCAAGTCGGCAGTCGACACCGACGCACTGACCCGTCCCGGTTTGAACTGGCCCGGCGCGTACACCACCAGCGGCACGCGGGCGGCCATTTCAAACCAGTGCATTTTGTACCAGAGGCCCTTCTCGCCCAGCATGTCGCCGTGATCGCCGGAGAACACCACGATGGTGTCTTCCGCCAGCCCGACTTCATCGAGCGTCTGCATCAGTTTGCCGACGTTGAGGTCGATGTAGCTGCACGCACCGAAGTAGGCGCGGCGTGCATCACGAATCTTGTCGGTCGGCATGGGCTTGTCCCACAGGTCATAGACCTTGAGCAGCCGTTGTGAATGCGGGTCCAGCGCGGCCTGGTTGGCGTGCGGCGGCGGCATCGGGATCTCTTCGTCGGCGTACAGGTCCCAGAACGGCATGGGAATGGTGTACGGATCATGAGGGTGAGTCATGGAAACGGTCAGGCAGAAAGGCGCATCACCGTCCTGGCGCACGTGGTCGTACAGATACTGCTGGGACTTGAACAGCACCTCTTCATCGAAATCCAGCTGGTTGGTGCGAATGCACGGGCCGGCCTGCAACACCGATGACATGTTGTGATACCAGCTTGGCCGCACGTCCGGCTCGTCCCAGTTGACCGACCAGCCGTAGTCGGCCGGGTAAATGTCACTGGTCAGGCGTTCTTCGTAGCCATGCAACTGGTCCGGTCCGCAGAAGTGCATCTTGCCCGACAGTGCGGTCTTGTAGCCCAGCGCACGCAGGTAGTGGGCATAGGTCGGAATATCGGCCGGGAAGTCGGCTGCGTTGTCGTACGCGCCGATCCTGCTTGGCAACTGGCCGCTGACCAGGGTGAAGCGCGACGGCGCGCATAGCGGGCTGTTGCAGTACGCCGAATCGAACACTACGCCGTCGGCGGCGAGACGGCTCAGGTTCGGCATCAGAATCGGGGACCGGGCGTAAAACGGCAACATTGGCGCGGCCATTTGATCGGCCATGATGAACAGAATATTTTTGCGCTTCATGTAATCGCTATATCCATTGTGAAAAGTTATGCGAAAGTGCCGGGTATGAGGATGGAGTCCATAAGTTTCAGGGTAAAGCCCCTACACAGCAATGCCTAGGATAAGCCCAGCTAATGTTTGAATCTTTCGGCGATGTGTCACTCGACCTGCTGCGTGCCTTTGAGGTCGCGGCGCGCTTACGCAGCTTCACCGCGGCAGCCCTCGAACTGGGCACGACACAGCCCGCTGTCAGCCAGCAGATCAAGCGTCTCGAAGAGCAACTCGCTACCCGATTATTCGACCGCATCTACCGTGGCATCGAATTGACCGACGCCGGTGAAGTGTTGTTCAGCCATGTGCAGGCCGGGCTGCAATCCATCGACAGCGGAGTGATAGCCATCACCGAACACCACCAGCACGAAGTGCTTCAAGTGGCGACCGACTTCGCCTTCGCCGCCTACTGGCTGATGCCGCGTCTGCACCGCTTCCACAAGGTCAACCCGGACGTGGATGTCAGCCTGGTCACCAGCGAGCGTACCCACAGCATGTTACGCGCCGATATCGACGTTGCCGTGCTGTTCGGTGACGGGCGCTTCAAACAGGGAGAAAGCCACTGGCTGTTCAGCGAAGAAGTCTTCCCGGTGTGCAGTCCGCAATTGCTCGCCGGGCGCCAGACGCCGCTGCCTACCGATGCGCTGCGCGACTTTCCGCTCCTGCACCTGCGTGGCGAAAGCATCAACAACTGGTTCGACTGGGCTGGCGTATTCCGCGCGCTGGACATCCCCCAGGCCCCGGCGCCCGGTCAACTGCGCTTCGACAACTACACCCTGCTGATCCAGGCGGCCATCGGCGGACAAGGCATCGCCATCGGCTGGAAGCACCTGGTCGACGATCTGCTCGATCAAGGCCTGCTCTGCCGCCCTATCACCGGCGCTGCGATTTCCGGTCAGGGCTATTACGTGGTCCTGCCCCAGCGCAAACGCCGCGTGCAGATCGTTCAGCAGTTCGTGGACTGGCTGGCCAGCGAGCAGGCGTTGAGCGGGGTTTCGCTGGCGGGCAGGCCGTTGCCGTCGATTGCGGTTTAGGGAGGCGGTGTTCAAGGTTGAATTAAATATAAGTTCGAAGCAATTAGTGGTTAGATAGGAAATTTCTTACAAGTTTTACGGAAGTAAGCGGGTTTACTTTTGTTCTCATATAGTATTACTTAGGTTGTGTATTAGATGGCGGCTGCATCTGGAATGACTTTAAGTTATGGCTTTCTCAAATAGACGTGTGTGACGCGATTTGATAGTTTCAATCATCATGGATCTTGCTTAAAAGCGCATAAAGCGAGTATTTGAGATTTAACTTATAGATCAGTTTAAGTGCTCCTAAATAGAGCGCTTTGCCCATGCCGTATCAATACTGACCAGTTTATGGCATGCAGCGAGTGATCATAGGCCCAAAAATCTATATCAAATCAATAAGGCTGTAGAAGGCTGCTATGAGCTTTGCTTTTTACTATTTAAGATAATGGATGGATTTAACGTGCTTGGAAAAAAGAAAAACAATATTATGAAAGTTTTGCTGTTTGGCGCGCTATTGGGAAGTCAGCTTGGACATTCTGAAGAGTTAGAGTCTACGCCGTATGATTTAGCACCGAAGAAAAATCGTGGGCTGGTTTCTAATGCGGTTGACAGCGTTGACCCTTGGTCCGGGAATCTCAAAGTCAGTCATATTGATTTAAGTATTCCTGGGACGGCAGGCATGGATATCAATATTCATCGAAGCTACGACCTACAGCGTTTAACCGCCGGGCTTGCTGCGCCTTATAGGCAAAGTACGGAATGGACCGCTTTAGGACCCGGTTGGACAATCGCGGCAGCGCCGAAGATTTATCATGCCACCAATTATCATCTTCGTGATCGTAGCGGGACACCTAACTATTACATGAACTCAACTTTTCAGTTGTGTCACAATCAAGGGGAACGTCCCAGTGCCCGATTTAATTTAAGACTTCCGGATGGTAGTAGCGAAAAATTTTATCGTGTTGCACCTTATGAAGACAGAACCAAATCAAATTGGCGTTTACGTTGCGATTCAATGGTGCTTACGCTAACGTCGCCATCTGGAATTAGGTATGACATGGGGCGTGCCGATGTAGATATGAAATTTAGTGCTTCAGTTACATCGTTTCCTAACGAAGATCCAGATTTTACAGAATCTATTTTTCTGACAAAAAAGGCAACTGACCTTAATGGTAACTGGATTGCTTACGACTATACTCAATTTGGCCCCCCTTTAAGCGTTCCAATTTCAGGGAGTGTTTATATTGACCACTGTCTTCAAGCCAACCTTGAAGACGCCGCCAACTGCGAAAAATCCGATATGCTTTTATCTAGGATAACGTCCAGTGACGGCAGAGCTGTTGATTTTAATTACGACCCTGCGACAGGCCGCCTTCTTTCGCTGGTCGATAATAATCAGCGCATGGTTCAGTATGGATATACCGCGAAAGACCATCTGAACTCTCAGGCCCTGGCTCAGGTAACTGGACCTACTGGAGAAGTCTGGAAGTATGCCTATCACCCTGGAGAATGGTTTCAGATAGTAGTTTCCAATGAAAGTTATGCGAATGATCAAAGAGCCGCCGCTCGCAAACTTATATCGATTGAGCAGCCCAACGGTGGAAAAACGACATATGAATACTCATATGTGGATCTAGAAGGCCGTCTTGGTGGACGCTTTGTCTGGTCGCGTTTCGAGCGTATAAGCCGCAAAATTGATGCAGCCGGAAATCACTGGGCTTATGCTTATAATCGTGGAAATATTGGACAATACGATAGTACAGTTATCACCGGGCCGGATGGCACAACCATCCATGAGTTCATTGGCCCTGGATACAGTATTGCTACAGATGGAAACACTATAAATAATACCGTGTGGAGTATAGGAAGTCCGGTTAAAATTACCCGCCCGGACGGGAGTTATGAAACATACAAGTGGCAGCAACGGTTTATTTCACATGGAAGAGAATATGTGTTTGAACTCGGTGTAGTCACGGACGATACAATCTGGGCAGCTGACCTTCAAGAGCGAACTTTTGTCCGTGATGGCGCAACCTACAGTAGTCACTACTCTAACTACGATGCTTATGGCAATCCTGGAATACTGACTGAAACAGGTCCTAATAGTGATGGTCGAACTACCACGCTGACTTGGTATAATAATACTGATAAATGGATAA
Source organism: Pseudomonas sp. P135 (assembly GCF_020312125.1). Classification (NCBI taxonomy): domain Bacteria; kingdom Pseudomonadati; phylum Pseudomonadota; class Gammaproteobacteria; order Pseudomonadales; family Pseudomonadaceae; genus Pseudomonas; species Pseudomonas sp. P135. The sequence continues at coordinate 44,025 of NZ_JAGPYR010000010.1, read as the reverse complement.
TAGGTCGCCCTATAGATCAGATGTCACCTGATAGTTCTGTACATCGTATCTACGATGAGAACGGTAAGCTAATCAATTACAATCGCGATGGTGTTGCGACTGCGTATACCTACGATGCGCAAGGTAATCAAGCGACGCAAATTCGCCCGGGTGATCGTCATTACAGCTACATGAATTATAAACTCGGTACTCCGCAAACTGAGGTTCAGCCAGAGGGTATTACTATTTCGCGTGCAGTCGACGACGCTGGCAATGTTACCTCTGAGACCAACGGTGAAGGCCACACAACGCACTACGAATACGACAGGTTGAACCGCGTAACCTCTATCACTCCGCCGCAAGGCGCTGGTCAAAAAATAATATACACACCCACCAGCAAGACAAATCTGCGCGGCAATCTGTCCGAGATAACTCAATATGATCTGTCTGGTCGTGTCTCCAGTATTGTTAGAGGTGATATAACAACCACCTATGCGTACGATGCCTATGGCCGCGTAACGTTTACTTCAGACCCTAACTCAAGTATGGGAACCAGTTATCAGTATGATGCGCTGGGTCGCGTCATTCGGATCACCCATGCGGACGGTACCTACCAGAGCACTGCCTACGGTTTTGCCCACAAAGTCATAACTGACGAACGAGGCAATTCCACTACTTATAACTATCGTGGCTATGGCGACCCCGAAAAATTGTCTCTGATGTCATTTCAGCCGTCGAATCCGACAGCCAGTATAACCTTGACTCGAAATGGTCGCGAACAAGTGACGTCGGTTACACAAGGCAATTTCACACGCCATTACGGCTATAACGCAAATGGTTATTTGATCTCGGTCAGCAATCCCGAAACTGGAGACACCGTCTACGGTCGAGACATTGCAGGCAATATGACTTCAAAGCAGGTGGGGCAGTCAGATATTACAACGTACACATACGACGGGCAGAATCGACAAACTGCAATCGATTATGCGCAAGGCACTCCCGCTATCAAAAATACTTATGATAAACAAAATAATCTGCTAATAGCGGGCAGCAGTACGGGTATTCGAAGCTTTACATACAACCCTGCAGGGTTCGTCATAACGGAAAGCCTTTCTATTGAAGGTAAGCTGTTTGAGCTTTCTTATGGCTACGATGAAAATGATCGGCTGAAAAGCCTCACTTATAATCCGTCTGGTCGCATAGTTGAATATGCGCCAGACGTATTAGGCAGGCCCACAATGGTATCGGGCTACGTTAGCAATATTGCTTATTGGCCGAACGGTATGATTAAACAGGTCATCTATGCCAACGGTGCGGCGGTCAGTTACGAACAAAATAGTCGTCTCTGGCCAGCTTCTTTCAACATTACCTCACCCGCTGGAGTCGATTACCTGAAAAGCATTTACGACTATGATGGTGCGGGTAACTTGTTGACCATCAGGGACGGTGTGGACAACAGCATGGACCGTACCCTTGCTTACGACAGCCTTGATCGTTTGGTGAGTGCCGATGGTTTCTGGGGGGTAGGAACCCTCGCCTACGACGGTGTAGGAAACTTGACCCAAAAAACGTTTGGCGATTCAAGCCTGAACTATAACTACGATATACAAAACCGCCTGACTTCTGTCGATGGACAGCGCATTGATAGTATAAACTACGATGCTTATGGCAACGTCAGCAGTAGTGCTGACAACGCTTACCTTTACAATAATGTTCCCAATCTTGTATGCGTTAACTGCGAGAGTCCCGACAAAAAAGTTGAATATCAGTACGATGGTTTGAATCAACGCAGTTCCGTCAGTTCTGCGGGCAACAAAATATACGAGATGCAAGATGCCGATGGAAGGTTACGGATGGAACTCGAGGGAGACAAGCTAACCGAGTATTTCTATTTGGGTGACCAGCGCATTGCACAGCAGGTAAGCCCATGATCGGGTGTCAAGGAAACCGAACCATGCAAATTATAAAAAAGCTATTTCGCAAAGTCAGTGTCGCGATGCTGGCACTCGTGGTGACTCATGCCGCTTTGGCAAACACCGTTACCTATTTTCATAATGATATAGCCGGCAGCCCTATGGTTGCGACCGATGAAACTGGCAATCTACTCTGGAAAGAGAGCTATAAGCCGTACGGAGAAAAATTAACCCAAACGAGTCCAAGCAGTAGCAACAAGATTGGCTTTCATGGGAAAGTATTTGACGATAATAGCGGCCTTTCATATATGGGGGCACGGTATTACGATCCACTGCTCGGTCGCTTCATGGGTGCTGATCCGGTCGACTTTCAGGAAAGTAATCTGCATAGCTTTAATCGATATGCTTATGCAAATAATAATCCATATAAGTTTTCTGATCCTAGCGGTTTGTACGCTGACCTCATTATCGAGACGATGAGCTTAGCGGTGGGGATGGCCAGTTTTCATCAGAATGTAAAAGAGGGGAATTATGGTGCTGCGGCCTTAGATGGTGTCGGTATCGCTGCAGATGGGGTACTCGCTGCGATTCCCATGGTACCTGGAGCAGCAGGTTTGGCCATTCAGGGAGCACGAGGGCTGGAAAGGGCATCCGATATACGTCCGCACCTCGACAACGCCACATCATCAGGAGCCCCTGACTTCTTGATATCACCGAATGGGACTGTTTTTCCTGTACCCAAAGGGGCAACGGGCCCATCGCCCAATGTGAATCGTGCAGGAAATATCACAGGATCTGCTTTTATTAATGGTAAAGGTGGTGATAATGGTCAAGTTAGTGCCCTGCGCCTCATGAATCCAACACGTCCACTAGGTAAGAACCCAGGTTACAAAAATGGTTATATTAAATACGAAAACAGGTTAGATCAGGGTGTCGACCCTTACACAGGACGGACTTTGTCACACTCCAAAAGTCATTTCCCGATAGAATAGTGGAGTATTATAATGAGCGTACTTACCAGTATTATTGGTAGTAATGTTGTAAAAGCATGTGTAGTGCATGACTATATTCAGATATTCTTTGCTGAAGACGTCATATTAAATATAAATAATTCATATCATATTTTTGGCTCGACTGTGAAAGGTTTACGGGGGAAAGAGCTTATAACTATTTCAGAAGGCGAGCAAGAGATTGAGCTAGTGTTTGAAGGCTTAGCAAAAATTAGAGTTGATATGAGTCCGGATGGATTTCATGGGCCGGAAGCTATGGAGCTTCTGAGACCCGGATTTCCTCTGGTGATATGGGACTAGCATCTCCTGGTTTAAAGCACATGGGCTTGTTTCTATATGTACAAGCCCTATTTGCTAGCAGAAAATGGATAGGTGTTCTTACGCCGCATCAAGGGGGATAGCCGGTGAAGATAAGTAGTTCCATAAATCAATATAGGGTGATACTAAAAAGCGATGGATTTCTACAGAATAGTTTAGATCGGGGAGTGGTCCTTCACATAGGACGTACTTTTCCAAATTTTAAAAATCCATTTTCCAATCGATTAATGGGGTGTTGTGCGATGACTGTTCTTACCAATCTTGTTGGAAGTGATGTTGTAACGGCGCTTGTTATTCACGACTATTTTCAACTATTTTTTTCCGAGGACATTATAGTGAGCGTCTATAATTCATACAGCATTATTGGCTCGACAGTTAAGGGTCTACAAGGGAAAAAGCTTTTAAGCGTCTCAGAAAGCGAACTGGAAATTGAGCTTGTTTTCGAAGGTTTAGCAAAAGTTAGAATTGATATGAGCCCGGATGGGTTTAATGGGCCGGAAGCTATGCAGCTTTCGAAGCCAGGATTTCCTCGGGTCATATGGAATTAGCTTCACTTGGTTTAACGAGCATGGGCTTGTATGTATGCATACACGTCCTGCTTTGCTAGCTGTACATGGTATAAAAAATTACGCTGCGTCTAGAGGGATAATCGGTGAAGATAAATGTATCCCTAAATAAATTTGGATTGATGCTAAAAACCGATAGGCTTCTACAAAAGTACGGTTACGAGATAAATGTTCAGGCTCATGATGAAGATTTAGAAGAATACGCAATTGAGTTTGTTGAGACGGCCTTTCATTATCTCGAAACGGGTCATAAGATTTCACCAAATGAAACCTTGGGCTACGGCTCCTGGATAACAAAAATGCAGCTCAATGATTGTCAGGCGCTAATATTTTTTGAACAAGTCCCTTTGACAGATGACTATGTACTCGGTATCACGACTACGCTAAAAATGTGGTCAGAGCAGCACGCAATATGCGCAAAACTCGGCGTCGAGTGTTCCGTCCCACTTCACGATCAGCTGATAGTCATTTCTGATGGTGTGTTCGAGGGCGACGCCGTTGAGGGCGTTCGCTATCCGTCGCCCGAGCATATGTCTGGCTGGTGGATAACCACAGACCGGTATAACGGCGATACACAAACGCTCAAGACGGTTCACGCACACCATGTGGCAGAGCATCGTCCTGACCTTGTGAAGTTTTTAGCGTTGCCGTTTGGTTACCGGTTCCATGAGGCAAGCGGCGATGTATGGAAAGATAAAAATCAGACGGATATATAGCTACTTCGATAATTTTTCAATATGAGCAAAGGGTGGGGGATGTCAATTTTCTTATCAGCCCCCGCTTTGAGCGCAAGAAGATGTTATGAGCCTTTGGGATGTTTTAGTAGAGGCTACGATTGATTCGATTCATGCGTTATCAATTGAAAAAGAAATTTTCTTACATGTGATAAGTCCGTGGGAAGGCAAAAAGCGTTATCAAACTATTGCTAACAGCGTCGATAATTTTAGCCTGAATGGTATGAGGGTTTTGAATATTGTCGACCGCGCCATTTTTTTGAAGCCGGTAACGATCAGGAAATAGAAACAGCACGTTGCTTGTTTTTCCTGATGAAAGGACACGATCCTCAGCCAGACGACTTAAAAGACACTAACTTTCTGCAGAAACTGGACCTCGTTCGCACCAGTAAGCTTGTATTGTTTAAGCTTGAGGCCGTCTACGGTGCAGTGCGTATTTTATTGGCAGAGAGCGTCGTTTTGGAGCCGCTCGATGCTGTGAGACTTCACACGTAAGACGGCTATGAGGCTTTCTCCACCATCATGCAGGACCTACTATCGGTCTACACACGAGAAAAAATGATCAAGGCTGACGACACACCCGCATCAGTCAGGCCTTCAGCCGAGAAAGGAACCCCTACCTCAATGCAAGACATCCACGGCTACCACGCCCACATCTATTTCAACGCCCAAACCCTCGACCAGGCCCGAGCCCTGTGCGAAGCCGCAACCGAGAAATTTGCCGTGCAGATGGGACGTGTCCATCAGAAGCTGGTCGGGCCGCATCCGGACTGGAGTTGTCAGTTGGCTTTTGGGCATGAGTTGTTGGCTGACGTTACCCTGTGGCTGGCGCTGAATCGCGATGGGCTGGTAGTGTTTCTGCATCCTTTGACGGGCAATGAGTTGCGTGACCATACCGATCATGCGATCTGGATGGGCGAAGTCAGGCCTCTTGATTTGAGTGCGCTGACTTGCTGATAGCCAGCTTCCTGGCCATTTTCCTTCTGCGGTTACCAGCGCATCCATCGTCGAAAAGATCGGTGTAAGATAGCTCCGCTGAAAAATGACCGCTCGGTCCGTCGCAGCGCACACATCAACAAAATGGTCACGTATACGCTTCAACCTCATGAGCTGCCTGCCATGGGCGATTGAGCCGAATGCTGAAAGACCAGAACAGAGGATCACCAGAAATGCCGGATCTACTCATCGACGGTAAGACACTTCACTATTCCGACCAAGGCACCGGACCGGTGGTATTGCTCGGTCACAGCTATCTCTGGGACAAGGCGATGTGGAGTGCACAGATTGATACGCTGGCCAGCCAGTATCGGGTGATCGTGCCGGATCTGTGGGGTCATGGCGATTCCAGCGGGTTTCCTGAGGGCACGCGCAATCTCGATGACCTGGCGCGGCATGCGCTGGCGCTGCTGGATCATTTGAATATCGAGCGTTGCAGCATCGTCGGGCTGTCGGTCGGCGGTATGTGGGGCGCAATCGCTGCGCTGCTCGCGCCAGAGCGCATCACCGGGCTGGTGCTGATGGACACCTATCTGGGCAAAGAGACCGAGGCCAAGAAAGCCTACTATTTCTCGTTGCTCGACAAGCTGGAAGAAGTCGAGAGCTTTCCTGAGCCGCTGCTGGATATCGTCGTACCGATCTTCTTCCGTCCCGGCATTGATCCGCAGTCGCCTGTGTACAGGTCGTTTCGTGCGGCGCTTGCCGGCATGAATGCCGAGCAGTTGCGTCAGTCCGTCGTACCGCTGGGAAGGATGATTTTCGGTCGTGATGACCGGCTCGGTTTGATCGAGCAATTGAATGCCGACACCACGCTGGTGATGTGTGGCGATGCAGACATTCCACGCCCGCCCGAGGAGACGCGTGAGATGGCCAGCCTGATCGGCTGCCCTTATGTGCTGGTGCCTGAGGCCGGGCATATCGCCAATCTGGAAAATCCGGCGTTCGTATCGGGTGCGCTGATGACGTTCCTGGCGCGGGTTAACCAGAAGCAGGGTTGAGCTGAGCCGCGCCTTCAGGGACGGATGCAGACCCTCCGGAGCGGCGCTACCACGCTGTAGTGCTCACTTTTATACACAGAACCGGGAATGCAGCGCTTTCAGGCTTCTGCCCGAAGGGCGTGGGAGCGAACTTGTTCGCGAAGACGGTATTTCAGACGATGCATTTTCGGCGATTATACTGGCCCTTTCGCGAACAAGCGAAGCGTCGCCCGGTTCGCTCCCACGGCCTTCGGCCAGAATCAAAAGCGGACTTGTGTATAACGATGAGGAATGCCTTGCGTGACGCTCCGTGTCACACGTCTGCGCGTCGCCGCGCTTTCAAGGACGGCAGCAGACCATCAATTCAATACACCATCCAGAATCGCATACACAATCCCCGAACCCACGGCGATCAGCACCACGTCGGTGCCCAGGCGGCGCCATTCGTAGCCGTCATACTGTGGCAGGTATTGCAGCGAGCGGCTGTCCAGGCGTTTGCCGTAACCAGGTGGCAACGGGCGGCCCTTGGCGATGTGTACGCCCGGCGGCAACGGCTGGCCCCGACCGATGACGTCGCGGTGTTGCTGGAAAGTCTCGCGTACCGGGCCGAAATCCTGCGGTGGGCGGTTGCCGCCACGGTTGTCCTGATGTGCCTGTCTGCCTGGCGGGTTAGCCGGACCCTTGTCCGGGCCCCTGCCATTGTCGTTGCCCGGTCCACGGTCATTGCCACGCTGGTTATGCCCGCCGTCGTTCTGCGGTCCCGGCTGTTGGGCACCACGGTTGTCGTCCGGGCCATCACCGCGTTGATCAGGTGGTGCAGCTTGCAGCAGCGGACTGGCGCTGATCATCAAGATACCCAGTCCGGTGATAAAACGGTTTGGCAGTTTCATGGTGTTTCCTCGGCCTCACGCGATGCAGCAAAAAGGGGTTCATGACGTTGGTCATGAACCCCTTGTGTCTTGCTACATAGAGCCGCCGCTCAGGCTTTGATTCCTCTGTATCAGAAACTTTACCCTCAGCGACGAGCGCTGCGTACGCCCTCGGCCAGTGCCGCGCACAGCGTCAGTACGCCATCGACGGCATGCTCCGGCGACTCGGCACTGGCGATCTTGTCGACGAAGGCCGAGCCCACGACCACGCCGTCAGCCAGACGCGCAATCGCTGCGGCCTGCTCGGGTGTGCGGATACCGAAACCGACACTGATCGGCAGCTTGGTATGGCGGCGCAAGCGAGCGATGGCTTCAGTGACGTGCTCGGTGGTAGCCGAGCCAGCACCGGTCACACCGGCAACCGACACGTAGTAGACGAACCCGGAACTGCGCTCCAGCACACGCGGCAGACGCGCATCGTCGGTGGTCGGCGTGGTCAGGCGGATGAAGTCGATGCCGGACGCCTGTGCAGGCGTCGCCAGCTCGGCATCGTGCTCGGGTGGCAGGTCAACGATGATGAGACCGTCAACGCCTGCTTCTTTTGCCTGCGCCACGAAGGCTTCGACGCCAAAGCGGTGGATCGGGTTGTAGTAACCCATCAGCACAATCGGCGTGGTCTGATCGTCGACACGGAATTCGCTGACCATCTGCAGGGTTTTCTGCAGGGTCTGGCCAGCGTCCAGAGCACGCAGGGTCGCCAGCTGAATCGCCACGCCGTCGGCCATCGGATCGGTGAACGGCATGCCCAGCTCGATCACGTCAGCACCCGCAGCAGGCAGGCCTTTCAGGACTTTCAGCGAAGTGTCGTAGCCAGGGTCACCGGCGGTGATGAAGGTGACCAGCGCCGCACGACCTTCGGTTTTAAGCTGGGCGAAACGATGTTCTAGACGGCTCATACCAGCTGCTCCTGAGTGTGTTCGGCGGCGGCCATGTGGTTCATGACGGTTTGCATGTCTTTGTCACCGCGCCCGGACAGGCACACGACCATCAGGTGGTCATCGCGCAGGTTGGTCGCGCGCTTCATGGCTTCGGCCAGGGCGTGAGCGGTTTCCAGCGCCGGGATGATGCCTTCGAGCAGGCAGCACTGATGGAAAGCGTCCAGCGCTTCATCATCGGTGATGCTGACGTATTCGACGCGCTTCACTTCGTGCAGGAATGCGTGTTCCGGGCCGATGCCTGGATAGTCCAGACCGGCAGAGATCGAGTGTGCATCGGTGATCTGACCGTCGCCGTCCTGCAGCAGGTAGGTACGGTTGCCATGCAACACGCCCGGTACGCCGCCGTTCAGGCTGGCCGCGTGCTTGTCGGTGCTGACGCCATGACCGCCCGCTTCAACACCGATGATTTCCACGCTGGCGTCATCCAGGAACGGGTGGAACAGGCCCATGGCGTTGGAACCGCCGCCGACACAGGCGACCAGGCTGTCCGGCAGACGACCTTCCTTCTCCAGCATCTGCTCTTTGGTTTCCTTGCCGATGATGGCCTGGAAGTCACGGACCATCGCCGGGTAAGGGTGCGGGCCTGCCACGGTGCCGATCAGGTAGAAAGTGTCGTCGACGTTGGTCACCCAGTCACGCAGCGCTTCGTTCATCGCATCTTTCAGGGTGCCGGTGCCGGAGGTGACCGGAACGATTTCAGCGCCCAGCAGCCTCATGCGGAACACGTTGGCCTGCTGACGCTCGATGTCGGTAGCGCCCATGTAGATCACGCAAGGCAGACCGAAACGTGCAGCAACGGTAGCAGTGGCAACGCCGTGCATGCCGGCGCCGGTTTCCGCGATCAGGCGTTTTTTGCCCATGCGCTTGGCCAGCAGTACCTGGCCGATGCAGTTGTTGATCTTGTGCGCGCCGGTGTGATTGAGCTCTTCGCGCTTGAAGTAGATCTTCGCGCCGCCGCAGAATTCGGTCAGGCGTTCGGCGAAGTACAGCGGGTTGGGACGACCCACGTAATCGCGCTGAAAGTAGGCCATTTCTTTGATGAATTCCGGGTCGGCCTTGGCCGCTTCGTACTCGCGGTTGAGGTCTAACACCAGCGGCATCAGGGTTTCAGCCACGTAGCGGCCGCCGAATGAGCCGAACAGGCCGTTGGCGTCGGGGCCGCTGCGGAAATTGGTCTGGGTCATGAAGTGCTCCAGTTGCAGTATTGGGCGAATAGGTTGAGCCGTATTGGCAATGGGTCCACTTTAACCAGCGCAAGGCCGGATGAAAACCGATAAGATCGCTGCAACCTGTCAGGAAAACTCACAGATCATGAGCCGCGATCTCCCTCCCCTCAATGCATTGCGCGCCTTTGAAAGCACTGCCCGGCTTGGCAGTGTCAGTCAGGCGGCCGAACAGCTGAACGTGACGCATGGCGCTGTCAGTCGCCAATTGAAAGTGCTTGAAGAACACTTGGGTACAAGCCTGTTCAGCAAGGACGGACGAGGCTTGAAACTCACAGATGCCGGTATTCGGCTGCGCGATGTCAGTGGCGATGCGTTTGATCGGTTGCGCGGTGTATGTGCAGAGCTGAGCAAGGGCAGCGCAGACGCGCCGTTCGTGTTGGGGTGCTCCGGCAGCCTGCTGGCGCGCTGGTTCATCCCGCGCTTGAGTCGCCTGAATGCCGAGCTGCCGGACCTGCGTCTGCACTTGTCGGCGGGCGAAGGTGATCTTGACCCGCGTCGACCAGGTCTTGATGCCCTGCTGATATTCGCCGAGCCGCCATGGCCGGCAGACATGCAGGTCTTCGAACTGGCAAGCGAGCGGATCGGACCGGTGTTGAGCCCGCGCTTCGCGCGGTTCGAGCGTTTGTGCGATGCACCTGCCGAGGCGTTGCTGGAAGAGTCATTGCTGCAAACCACATCGCGTCCGCAGGCGTGGCCAAGCTGGGCGCAGCAGAACGGCATCGACCCGCAGTCATTGCGTTACGGGCAGGGGTTCGAGCATTTGTATTATTTGCTGGAGGCGGCCGTGGCAGGCATTGGCATCGCGATTGCGCCGGAACCTCTGGTCATCGATGACCTGAAAGCCGGTCGCCTGGCTGCGCCATGGGGCTTCAGTGAAACCCCGGCGCAGCTGGCGCTTTGGGTACCCAGACGTGCGGCCGATGGACGGGCGCAGCAGCTTGCTCAGTGGTTGAAAAATGAGCTGAAGCGGTCCGGGGAACCGATCAGAAACTGATCAGTTACCGCGCTTGAACAGCATGTAGGCAGCGATCAGGCCGATGGCACCTACCGCAACGCCAGCGGTGGTCCAAGGGTGTTCCTGAGCGTAGTCACGGGTTGCCAGCGCGTTCTCGCGGGTTTTCTCTTTGACGTCTTCGTAGACATCGCTGAGCAGGCTGCGCGAATGGCTCAGCGCGCTTTCAGCGTTGGCTTTCAGATTCTTCAGTGTCTTGCGCGACTCGTCGGTAGCGTCGGCTTTCAGGCCCTCGAGGGACTTCAGGAGGCTCTCGATTTCAGCTTCCATACTCTGCAACGAGGCTTTGCGAAGTGACGTAGTAGCCATGGTGTTTCTCCTGCAATGATGATTGGGCGTGTTGTTTCGGACTCCGCGCTTTTTGGAAAGTGCGATGGGATTTTTGCAAAGGTCTGAACTTTTGCGCGCGTTCTCCTGACAGAAGCAGGGAGCGCGCTCTATATCGCGTCTTTTTCAGACCTCAGGAGAACTGCCATGTCCGATCATCACACGTACAAGAAAGTTGAAATCGTCGGCTCTTCCACGACCACCATCGAAGACGCCATCAACAATGCCCTGGCCGAAGCCAGCAAAAGCCTCGACCTGATGGAATGGTTTGAAGTGACCGAAACCCGCGGCCATATCGAAAACGGCAAAGTCGCGCACTTCCAGGTAACGTTGAAAGTGGGCTTCCGCATCACCAACAGCTAAGGGTGATCTGAACCTTTCGACTGGCCGATTGCCATAACCTGCGCTACACACACTGATATGGCCACACGGTTGATGTGTGAGCGTGGGGATTTTCAATGGGCGCCTGTTCCGATGGCGTCTTCATTTGGCCGGACGAGAGGGATTACCCATGAAGAAGTTTTTGTTGGCTGTAGGCTTGCTGAGCATTGCAGGCACTGCCCTCGCGGCAGGCAAGCCATGTGAAGAGTTGAAAAGTGAACTCGACGCCAGACTCCAGGCGAAGGGCGTAACGTCCTACACGCTGGAAGTGGTCGAGAAAGGCAGCGCGGCCGACAAGCAAGTCGTCGGCACCTGCGAAGGCGGCACCAAGGAAATCGTTTACCAGCGCGGTTGATTGCCAACCGGGCAAGGCTCAGGCCGGTTGGCCCGGTTAATCCCGTTTGCAGGTTTCACGAACAGAATCGCCCCGGACTGTCATCCAGTCCGGGGCGATTCTGTTTGTGGCTGGTTTTTTCCGATTCGGAAAGTCGCTTAACCGTGCGCGACCTGCGCCAGAATCTCGTAGGAACGCAACCTGTCTTGGTGCTCGTACATGTCGCAGGTAAAGAGCAACTCGTCAGCGTCGGTCTGCTCGAGCAGCACATCCAGTTTGGCGCGGATCTTCTCCGGGCCACCCACCATCGCCAGCCCGAGGAAGCTTGCTACTGCCTCACGCTCGTGTGGCAGCCACAGGCCGTCCATTGACTCGACAGGCGGGCGCTGCATCAGGCTGTGCCCACGCATCAGCGCGAGAATGCGCTGATAGACCGATGTCGCCAGGTATTCGGCATGCTCGTCGGTGTCGGCCGCCGACAAGGGCACGCCGAGCATCACATAAGGCTTGTCGAGCACTTCCGATGGCTGGAAGTGATTGCGATACACGCGAATCGCCTCGTGCATGTAGCGCGGCGCAAAGTGCGATGCGAACGCATACGGCAAGCCGCGCATGCCTGCCAGCTGGGCGCTGAACAGGCTCGAGCCCAGCAGCCAGATCGGCACGTTGGTGTTTGAACCGGGTACGGCGATCACTTTTTGATCAGGCGTGCGCGGCCCCAGGTATTCCATCAGCTCGGTGACATCATCCGGGAAGTCATCGGCACTGCCGGAGCGCTCGCGGCGCAAGGCACGCGCAGTCATCTGGTCGGAGCCCGGTGCGCGGCCCAGACCCAGGTCGATGCGGTCGGGATACAGGCTGGCCAGGGTGCCGAACTGCTCGGCGATCACCAGCGGCGCATGGTTGGGCAGCATGATCCCGCCAGCCCCGACACGAATGGTCGACGTGCCGCCTGCCAGGTAGGCGAGCAGCACCGAGGTCGCTGAACTGGCGATGCCGTCCATGTTGTGGTGCTCGGCCACCCAGAAGCGGTTGTAGCCCAGCTTTTCGACATGCTGGGCAAGGTTGAGCGAGTTGCGCAGCGATTCGGCGGGGCCTTTGTCGTGGCGCACCGGCACCAGATCAAGGGTGGAAATTTTTACATCTGCCAGACGTTTCATAGGCCGGGGTAGCTCCTCGAATTGTGATGGGCCGGCTGCTGGAGCTGCCCACGATGAAACAGCAGTGCGGGCGCAAGTCCGGCTTTTCAATGGGGCAGTGTAGAAAAACCTACTGAAACGGTAGGTCTTTCCGACGGTTGAACTTTCCAGAGCCGTCTATCCTCAGAATGCTGTAACAGCAACGATCCAAATTCATTCCAAAAGGAGCCACCATGAGCATCGTCAAGAAAGCATCCGCCCACTGGGAAGGTGATCTGAAAAGCGGTATCGGCAGCATCTCCACGGAAACCGGCGTATTGCGCGAAGCACCTTACGGCTTCAAGGCACGTTTTGAAGGCGGCAAAGGCACCAACCCTGAAGAATTGATCGGCGCAGCCCATGCAGGCTGTTTCTCGATGGCCTTGTCCATGATTCTGGGCGGTGCAGGCCTGACTGCTGAAAGCATCGATACTCAGGCTGAAGTGTCGCTGGATCAGGTAGAAGGCGGTTTCGCGATCAGTGCTGTGCATTTGACCCTCAAGGCCAAAGTGCCAGGCGCGACCCAGGAGAAGTTCGACGAACTGACCAAGCAGGCCAAAGAAGGCTGCCCGGTTTCGAAAGTGTTGAACGCCAAGATCACCCTGGACGCTACATTGCTGAGCTGATTCACAGCCAGCCTTGCGGGGGCGCCTTGTGCGCTCCTGTATCTGCTGTATAAAGCTGGCTTGCTTCATCGGTCATGCGTTGGTTGACGCATGGTTTGATTATGATCAGGAGTCGAGCATGAAACGTTTTATTCTGGCAGCGACCTGCACCCTGCTGGCAACCAGCGCCCTGGCGGCACCGAAATCCTGCGAAGAGCTCAAGGCTGAAATCGAGGCCAAGATCCAGGCCAACAATGTCACGTCCTACACGCTGGAAATCGTGAGCAACGAAGAAGCCACCGATCCCAGCATGATCGTCGGCAGCTGCGACAACGGTACGAAAAAAATCATCTATCAGCTCAACGGCCGCTGATCAGATGCAGTGCACCCCGCCCTCTTCTTCCTCCTCGGCCACCACCTTGCGCTCTGCATCGTAAAGCCAGGCGTCGACACTGTTCGCCAGTGAGCGTACCTCCAGCACATAACGCTGCCCGGCAGCGAAGTGGTCGTAACGAACACTGACGTAACAGGTGATCTCGGTGTACTCGTCGCCGATCATCCCCATGCCGCCCGAGCGGTACTCATAGTCATAACGCACCTGCAACTCATGGCTGCCCGGCGTGACCTGAAAATAGCGCCCGTCGTAAGTGTTCCTGCCATCGAGCTTGTCGCCCATGATCAACTGGCCGGTGATGGTGCGCATGTCGACCCACGCCATGTCCGGATTGACGGCAGGCAAGGGGCCGGCGCATCCGGCGAGGGTGAGTGCGGTTATCAGTATCAGAAGACGGAATGGCACCGAAGTTGTACCTCTGCTTAAAAGGTTTAGTGGCGACCGTTGACATGACTTGCTGTTGGCCATTCATCCAGTCTGCAGAAACTGCGCAGCGTGTTTCAGTCAAGCGTTGGATAACGGCAAAATCGCTTCTCAGGTTTCGTGAAAATATCGGCTCATGGTGAGCAATTCGATTTCGAAGCAATCGAATTTGTTCGAGATCAGCCGCGATCTTTGCTCGGTGGGCAGATACAGTGAAACACTTTTCGAGGTTTGGAAAAAAGCGGTATAGATAGGTGGCCCAGATACGGCCTTCAAACCGTTTTGTGAACATTTTTTCCCAAAAGACGAATTTCAACTCTGCGATAACGGCGCCGGTTGTGCCACATTTCTGTCTGGCTCTTGCAAGCTCTTGTTTTGGCTTGAAAACCGGACCTGTAACATTCGGCAAGCTCTGCTCGAAGCCGGGACTCCAAGGCCACCGGGGGCCGTAAACCGAAGCGATTGCGTCTGCAACACCGTTACGGACAATCACCTCGCACAGGTGTAGAGGCGTAAGGAACGCTCCAGAGACGAGGGCGTTCCAGGCATATAAAGTTATGGCCTCATCAAGACCTCTGCCCACAGCGAGCGCTGCGTTTTCATACGTCGAAATCCGGGCAGATGAAATGGATAATCTGATTGCTTTTGCGACCTCTAAAGCTGACATTGACGACAACTGCAAATCTCCCTATAGTCCGTCCACTAGCCGAGGGCCTAGCTGGCTTATGCCTCCCCCCACGGACAGATGATATAGCAATACCCAAAGCCCACCTGCACGGTGGGTTTTCTGTTTGTGTCTAATGAAAATGGCGTTCTGCACGGGCGCGCAGCTTGGTACGTTCGAGTTCGTCCATGGATTGAGGCTCTATACCTTGCAATCCTTATAAGAGTTGCACATCCCCACTCCCCTCCGGCATAACATCACCGCACCCAAGCCACCAAAACCCTTCCCTTCATGGCCACATTCGCCCTGCCACGCCTTCGCCACCTGCTAGCGCTGACGGCCGTCACGCTGCTGACCGGCTGCTCCAGCGTTTCCTACTACAGCCAGTTGGCGCAGGGTCAGTGGCAGTTGCTGCAGGCCCGTGAGCCGGTGGAGAAGATCATTGCTGACCCGACTCGGGATGCAGGTTTGCGCAGGCATCTGGCCCGGTCACAGTTGGCGCGGGCGTTTGCCAGCGAGCATTTGCATCTGCCGGATAACCAGAGTTATCGCCTGTATGCGGATCTGGGCCGCCCTTATGTGGTGTGGAATGTGTTCGCGACGGATGAGTTCTCGCTGGAGCCGGTCACGCATTGTTTTCCCATTGCCGGGTGTGTCGCGTATCGCGGTTATTACAGCCCTGGCGGGGCGCGTGGCGAGGCGGCGTTGCAGCGGCAGGCGGGCAAGGATGTGTATTTGAGTGGCGTGGAAGCCTATTCGACGCTGGGTTGGTTCAATGATCCGATTCTCAGTTCGATGATGGGCTGGGGTGACGAGCGTCTGGCCACGCTGATTTTTCATGAATTGGCGCATCAGCGTTTTTATGTGAAGGACGACACGGAGTTCAACGAGTCCTACGCCAGTTTCGTCGAGCAGGAAGGTACGCGGCAATGGCGTGCGGCGCGGGGATTGCCGCCGGAGAGTGTTTCGCAGTCGGCACGGCGTGATCAGTTTACCCGGCTGGTGCTCGACACCCGGGAGCGACTCAAGGCGCTTTATCGTCAGCCGCTGTCGGCCGAAGTGATGCGCGCGCGCAAGGCTGAGGAATTCGAGCGGATGCGCCGTGACTACCGCGCGTTGCGGGATGAGCAGTGGGCTGGCGACAAGCGTTTCGATGCCTGGATCAACAGCCCGATGAACAACGCCAAACTGCTGCCTTTTGGTCTTTACGATCAATGGGTGCCAGCGTTCGAGACGTTGTTCAGGCAGGAGAATGGCGACTGGCAGGCGTTTTATCGAGCGGTGGAGAAGCTGGGCGGGATGCCGGTCGAGGCACGCAAGGCGGCGCTGCAGGCGTTGATGCCTTGAAGCTCCCGTGGGAGCGAGCTTGCTCGCGAAGAGGTCGGTACAGCGCCCACACAAAGGGCGTTTGAACCGCGGTCTTCGCGAACAAGCGAAGCGTCGCCCCGGCTCGCTCCTACGGCCTTCGGCCAGAATTGAAGGCCGACTGAGTGCAGAGCGCAGTATTCATAGCGGGCCTCAACCCTTATCAAACCCTTCCGCCAGATGCTGATCCTTGAGCTTCACGTAATTAGTCGCGCTGTACGGGAAGAAGGCGATTTCCTTTTCGGTCAGGGCGCGCACCTGTTTGACCGGGCGACCGACGTACAAAAAGCCGCTTTCCAGCACTTTGCCCGGCGGCACCAGGCTGCCGGCGCCGATGATCACATGGTCTTCGACGACCGCGCCGTCCATGATGGTGGTGCCCATGCCGACCAGGATGCGATTGCCGATTGTGCAGCCATGCAGCATGGCCTTGTGGCCGATGGTCACTTCATCGCCGATCAGCAGCGGAAAACCGTCCGGGTTGAAGGGGCCGGCGTGGGTGATGTGCAGCACGCTGCCGTCCTGCACGCTGGTGCGGGCGCCGATGCGGATCCGGTGCATGTCGCCGCGCACCACGGTCAGCGGCCAGACGGAGCTGTCGGCGCCGATTTCGACGTCACCGATTACCACCGCTGAATGATCGACAAAGGCCCGTTCGCCGAGGGCTGGGGTGTGCTCCTGAAACTTGCGAATGGCCACGATAGGCTCCTTCTTTGGCAGTGATAGGCGTGTAGAGCGGGTTTGGTTGCTGCGGTCGGCGTCGATTGTAATTAAGATGGCTGAGTGTTTCTTCAAGGCAAGGTGCAAAACCGTGAGCGCGAACAACCCTCTTCTGCAATCGTACGACCTGCCACCCTTTTCGGCGATTCGTGCCGAGCATGTCAAACCTGCTATCGAACAGATCCTGGCGGATAACCGCGCCGCGATTGCCGACATCCTCGCCAAACAGGGTTCGACACCGACCTGGGCCGGGCTGGTGCTGACCATGGACGAGCTGAACGACCGCCTGGGCGCTGCCTGGAGCCCCGTCAGCCACCTCAATGCCGTGTGCAACAGCGCCGAGCTGCGCGAAGCGTATGAATCGTGCCTGCCGGCCTTGAGCGCCTACTCCACCGAGATGGGCCAGAACCGCGCGCTGTTCCAGGCCTATGAAGCCTTGGCCAATGGCCCCGAGGCCGCCAGTTTCGACGTTGGACAGAAGACCATTCTGGAGCAATCGCTGCGTGACTTCCGCCTGTCCGGTATCGATCTGCCGCCAGAGCAGCAGAAGCGCTATGCCGAAGTGCAGAGCAAACTGTCGGAGCTGGGCAGCCAGTTTTCCAACCAACTGCTCGATGCCACTCAGGCCTGGACCAAGCTGGTTGCCGATGAGTCCGCCCTCGCCGGCCTGACCGATTCTGCCAAACAGCAGATGGCCGCAGCAGCCAAGGCCAAGGACCTGGAAGGCTATCTGATCACGCTGGAATTCCCGAGCTACTACGCGGTGATGACCTACGCCGAAGACCGCGCACTGCGCGAGGAAGTCTATGCGGCGTACGCCACCCGCGCGTCGGATCAAGGTCCGAACGCCGGCAAGAACGACAACACGCCGGTCATGGAGCAGATCCTCGACCTGCGTCAGGAACTCGCGCAATTGCTCGGTTATGCCAACTACGCTGAACTGAGCCTGGCGACCAAGATGGCCGAGTCCAGCGATCAGGTGCTGAGCTTCCTGCGTGACCTGGCCAAGCGCAGCAAGCCTTTTGCTGCTCAGGACCTGGAGCAGCTCAAGGCCTATGCCGCCGAACAGGGCTGCCCGGATCTGCAAAGCTGGGACAGCGGTTTCTACGGCGAGAAGCTGCGCGAGCAGCGCTACAGCGTTTCCCAGGAAATCCTGCGCGCCTACTTCCCTGTCGATAAGGTGCTCGGCGGCCTGTTCACCATCGTCCAGCGCCTGTACGGCATCGAGATTGCCGAGCAGAAAGGCTTCGACACCTGGCACCCGGATGTTCGTCTGTTCGAGATCAAGGAAAACGGTCAGCACGTCGGGCGTTTCTTCTTCGATCTGTATGCCCGCGCCAACAAGCGTGGCGGTGCCTGGATGGACGGCGCGCGTGACCGTCGCCGTACGGCGCAAGGCACGTTGCAAAGCCCGGTGGCCAATCTGGTGTGCAACTTCACACCTGCTGTTGCCGGCAAGCCTGCGCTGCTTACCCACGACGAAGTGACCACGCTGTTCCACGAATTCGGTCATGGTCTGCATCACCTGCTGACCCGCGTCGAGCATGCCGGTGTATCCGGTATCAATGGCGTGGCCTGGGACGCCGTCGAGCTGCCGAGCCAGTTCATGGAAAACTGGTGCTGGGAGCCCGAAGGCCTGGCGCTGATCTCCGGTCATTACGAAACCGGCGAGCCGTTGCCGCAGGATCTGCTGGAGAAAATGCTCGCTGCCAAGAACTTCCAGTCCGGCCTAATGATGGTGCGCCAGCTGGAGTTCTCGCTGTTCGACTTCGAACTGCATGCCACGCATGGCGACGGCCGCAGCGTGCTGGAGGTGCTGGAAGGTATTCGCGACGAAGTCTCGGTGATGCGTCCGCCTGCCTATAACCGTTTCCCGAACAGCTTCGCGCACATCTTCGCAGGCGGTTACGCAGCCGGTTATTACAGCTACAAGTGGGCTGAAGTGCTGTCCGCCGATGCGTTCTCGAAGTTCGAGGAAGATGGCGTGCTCAACGCTGAAACCGGACGCGCCTTCCGCGAAGCCATTCTGGCACGTGGCGGTTCGCAGGCACCGATGGTGCTGTTCGTCGACTTCCGCGGACGCGAGCCGTCGATTGACGCATTGTTGCGTCACAGTGGCTTGAGTGAGGACGCGGCAGCATGACCGATACACCGGTAGTCATTACCAGGAAACGCTTCATCGCCGGGGCGGTGTGCCCGGCGTGCAGCGAGCCCGACAAACTGATGATGTGGAACGAAAACGACGTGCCGCATCGCGAGTGCGTGAGTTGCGGCTACAGCGATACGCTCAACGAGCAGGGTATTTCGATACCGAAGGAGTTGGGCACACGGGTCAACAAGGTGGTGGTCAAACCGGCTGATCCCAAGGTTCAGGGTGTACAGTTCTTCCCGAACCCGAAGTTGAAGAAGCCGGTTGATTTGAGCGACTAGAGTCAATTAGGTATGGGGGGCGGTAAACGCCCCCTCTCACACTATTAGTTAACTGGCTCTTCTGTACCCGTATCGTTGGTTTTTTCTTCTTTCGGCTTTATGGAAAGATTCATGACCGCATAGGCTTGGGCCAAGGCAAGTATTGCAGTGATGTCCTGGGTATTGGTGACGCCGTCTTCGTTGATGTCGGCTCCACTTTTTACTGTGTCGAAACCTTTATATTTATCGGACGCTGTTACATAAGCCATGCCATCCATCTCGTCTCCGTTCCAGTGTTGCACCAGTATTTCGGGAATACCGTCGCCTTCAAAATCTTCCATGGACAACCTGATTTCATAATTAGCCATGTTCTCAATCCTCTTTTATTGATTGAGATGCCAGTACTGCCAGCCTCTCCGGCACCTGTGTAAGTCAGGTTTTGTTACAGGCGTAACCAGGCTTTACCAATCCACCAACTCAGCCACCTTCTTCCTGAAGGCCAATGCCAGGTCGGTCAGAACTTCCTCGTCCCTTCCCAGTTCGCCGCGAATCTTGTGCTTGCCATGAGGGTGCAGCCTGACCCAGGCATGCTCTTGCAAATCATCGTTTTCATAAAATTCAATGGCTATTTCAGGATGGTCATGTTCCTCAATGTCTTCAGCCCACAACCGAATCTCATACTTGGCCATCACCCACCTCGTTCTCAGGTAAATGCGCCAGTACCCGATAGCCGAGTTGGCGTTTCGCTACACTAGGCTTGAAGAAAAAGGGTGTCTACTGGCAGAAGTAACAGGTGGTTTTTTATACAGGGCGGGAACTATCTAAAGAAGGGCTTTAATAGCACTTAAACATACAGTCAGGACAAGCGGCGGGCGCCGCTTGTCCTTGAGCACGCGTGAAGTTTCAGTCTGCTGTCTGAAGCCTGCGCTTCTCGGCCAGACGACTTCTGCCGTACAGCACGGCAATGGCGATCAGGGCGATGGCCTGTGCGCCGAGCGAGTACAGGTCGGCGTGAATGCCCAGCCAGTCGAACTCGAAGAACGGCACCGGCCTTGTGCCGAATATGCCCGCCTCTTGCAGCGCCTTGACGCCGTGACCGGCAAACACCACCGACAGTGCGCAGAGCAGCGCAGCGTTGATGCCGAAGAACAGCGACAGCGGCAGCTTCGCCGAGCCGCGCAGGATGACCCACGCCAGGCCCACCAGCAGCACCAGCGCCGTGGCACCGCCCGCCAGCACGGCATCGTGCCCGGCCGGTCCTGCCTGCAGCCACAGGGTTTCGTAGAACAGGATGACTTCGAACAACTCGCGATACACCGAGAAGAACGCCAGCACTGCGAAGCCGAAACGACCGCCGCCGCCGACCAGGCTGCTTTTGACGTAGTCCTGCCACGCAGCGGCGTGGCGACGGTCATGCATCCACACCCCGAGCCAGAGCACCATCACACTGGCGAACAACGCGGTGGCGCCTTCCAGCAATTCCCGTTGCGCGCCGCTGACGTCGATGACATACGCCGCGAGCGCCCAGGTGGCCAGCCCGGCCAGCAGCGCCAGACCCCAGCCGATGTTGACGCTGCGTACGGCAGACTGCTGGCCGGTGTTGCGCAGAAACGCCAGGATCGCCGCCAGTACCAGAATCGCTTCCAGTCCTTCACGCAGCAGAATCAACAGGCCCGAAATATAGCTCAGTGACAGGCTCAGGCCGTCGCTGCCCAACAGGTCCGCCGACTCCTTGAGCTTGCCTTTGGCCGCTTCCAGCTTCTGCGCAACCTGAGGTAGCGGCATGCTGTCCTGCAAGGACTGCCGGTAAGCCATCAGGCTCTTTTCAGTGTCCTTGCGCACATTGGCGTCGACGTTATCCAGCGAGCTTTCGACCAGCTCGAAACCCTCCAGATACGCCGCGACCGACAAATCATAGGCCTGCTCGCGATCACCGGCCTTGTAGGCCGCCAGGCTCTTGTCCAGCGTTACACTGGTGTAATCCAGCAGTTGCGCCGGGCCGCGCTGTACCTGTGGTGGCTGCGCGCGCTGGGCCCGGAAGGTGGCGGTAGCGTCCGGACCTTCGGCTGCCTGGATTTCGGCCGGTGTCTGGCGAGCCAGGTCGGCGAGGTTGAAGGTCTTGGCAGGCTGGGCGACAGGTTGCGCGCTGAAGCTGGCGATATAGGTCGCTATATCCCAGCGCTGGCGATCATCCAGCTGGTCGGCGAACGCAGGCATATCGGTGCCGGCAATACCCAGCCCGGTCGCGTTGTAGAGATCGTAGAGACTCAGGCGATCCAGCCGCGCGGTATCCCGCAGGTTCGAGGGCGGCGGTTCCAGGCCGATACCTGCCGGTCCATCCCCTGCACCGCTGTCGCCATGGCACACCGAGCAATGCTGGGCGTACAAAGGCGCGCCACGGGCGGGGTCCGGCGTAATGGCCGGGGCCTGACTGACCTCGTAGGCAAGCGCGAGCTTCGCACTCAACTGCCGCGCCTGACGCGTGACCTGCGAAGGGTCCTGTCGACCCGCCACAGCGCTTTTCAGCTGGGTGACCGCCTGCTCCAGCGCATCCCGCCCGGCGCGCTGCGGCAAGGCAACGACCAGGCCCTGCAACGCAGCCAGGTTATCGACCTGTTGCTGGTACTTGACGGTGTCCACGACCTTGCCGTCTGCCACGGTCGCCGGGTAATCGGCCCCCAGGTAATCCAGCAGATGCAGCGCCTGTGCTGCACCCTCGACCGGGTCGGCCAGCGCAACGCAGCTGCCCAGCGCCAGGAGCGGCAACAGTAACCAGGCAAGAAAACGAGAATGGACGGGCATTGCAGAATCTCGACGGGAATGCGAAGCGTTGCATTGTTAACGCCGCAACGGCACTACTCAATAGTCGAGGTCTATTTTTGTTACAGAATCTTACGTTCAGCCTTCAGTCGCCCTGAGCAGAACGGGTGTCTGCTCAGGGCTCGAGACCGACACGTTTCAGGCCGTACCGCGATGCAACGTCGCGAGGAAACCTGCCGCGCCCACGAACAGGCTGGCGAAGGTGCGATTCATGCGACGTTGCTGGCGAGGCGTCTTGAGCAGGCGCAACACCTTGGATGCCAGCCCGGTGTAGCCCGCCATCACGATCAGATCGACCACCACCATGGTCGCCGCGATGATCGCGTACTGGATGAGCAGCGGAGCGGCCGGGTCGATGAACTGTGGCAGGATCGCCAGAATGAAGATCAGCGCCTTGGGGTTGCTGATATTCACCAGAAAACCACGCAATACCAGCGTCATCGGTTTGCCCACAGGGCGCACGGCAGATTCGTCGGCCAGGTCGGCTGGCAGGGCGCGCCATTGCTTGATGCCGAGATAGACCAGGTATGCGACGCCGAACCACTTGATCAGTGTGAACGCCATATCGGAGGCCGCCAGCACGGCACCCAGACCTGCCGCGACAATCGCGATCTGTGCCACCAACGCAATCTGCAAGCCCAGGGCATTCCAGTAGCCACGCCAGAAACCGTATTGCAGGCCGCAGGACATCGAAGCGATGGCGCCCGCGCCAGGAGACAGACTGATAATCCAGCAGGCCGCAAAAAAGCCCAGCCACGTTTCAAGCGCCATCGTGCACCTCAAGCAAAGTCCAATGCTCAGTAAATTAATGCGGGTTGCTTTGCAAAGCTAACGATTTCTAATCCTGCTCGTCCGGCTGCTTTGCGACCACCATCTGCGGAAACAGATCGCTGCCACGCCAACGGCGCACCGACTTCTGGAAAAACTGGCTGTTGGGCACCTGGACCAGCGCACCACCGGCTTCCGGGGTCTCGATCAGGGTGGTGAACATCAGGTTGATGGCAACCACCCTGCCCTTCACGCCCGGCTTGTCCAGCGTATCGACCAGCTCGACCATGTCACCGATGCGGAACGGGCCGATGGTGAAGATCAGAATGGCGCAGAGCAGGTTCGACAGCACGCTCCACATGGCGAAGAACGCCACCGCCGCGACGGCGACGAAGCCGGACAGTGCAGTCCACAGCACCGTGGCCGACACCCCGAGTCGACCCAGGACGAGGACAAAGGCGCTGCCCATGATCAACCAGCGCAGGCCGCCGCGAACCGGCACCAGCAATTCTGGCGGCAACGGATAGCGCTCGCCCAGCCCGGTCAGAAAACCACCCACGATGCGTTGCAGTACGTAACCGGCCAGCAGGATCAGCAGAATCTGCGCACCCACCAGCAGCGGTTCAAGCCAGTACGCGGATACCGGCAAGCCCAACATGTCCATCACTTCCCTGCCTCACTCACGACAATGCTTCCAGTTCGGCCTGCATTGATTCCAACAGTTCCAGCGCTTGCATCCAGGCGTCTTCCAGCTCGGCTTCGCGCACTTTCAGCTTCGCCTGTTCGGCCAGCAGATCGCGCAGCTTGTCCTTGTTGGCCGCCTCGTAGTTGGTGCTGTCAGCCAGCGCTTCTTCGACCTTGGCGAGTTTCTCATTCACCAGCCCGAGATCACGCTCCAGCTTGTCGGCTTCGCGCTTGTGCGGCGCCAGTTGCTGACGCAAGGCCGCTGCCTGCTGGCGCTGGGCTTTCTTATCGGTCTTGTCGGCGTTGACGGGCGTGTTGCTGACCGGAGCGTTGCGCAGCCGGTAATCGGCCAGCCAGCGCGTGTAGTCATCCAGATCGCCGTCGAACGCCTGCACGCGGCCGTCGGCCACCAGCAGGAAGTCATCGGTCGTGCTCTTGAGCAAGTGCCGATCGTGAGACACCACCAGTACCGCGCCACCGAACTCCTGCAAGGCCATGGTCAGCGCCAGGCGCATCTCCAGGTCGAGGTGGTTGGTCGGTTCATCGAGCAGCAACAGATTGGGCTTTTCCCAGGCAATCAGCGCCAGCGCCAGACGGGCTTTCTCGCCACCGGAGAAATTCAGCACCGGCTCATCCAGACGCGCGCCACGGAAGTCGAAACCGCCCAGGAAATCGCGCAAGGTCTGTTCACGCTCGGTCGGTGCCAGGCGCTGCAGGTGCAGCAACGGCGTCGCCTTGGCGTCCAGTGAGTCGAGCTGATGCTGGGCGAAGTAGCCCACGGTGAGGTTTTCGCCACGCACCAGCCGACCGCTTTGCGGCTCAAGCTCGCCGGCGAGGTTTTTGATCAGCGTCGACTTGCCTGCGCCGTTCGGACCCAGCAGGCCGATGCGTGCACCGGGCGTGAGTTGCAGCTTGACCTTCTCGAGGATGGTCTTGTCGCCGTAACCCAGGCGCGCATCGGACAGGTCCAGCAAGGGGCTGGAGATCTTGTCGGACTCACGGAAGACGAAGTTGAACGGAGAGTCGACGTGCGCGGCCGACAGCTCTTCCATGCGTTCCAGCGCCTTGATCCGGCTTTGTGCCTGACGGGCCTTGGTGGCCTGGGCCTTGAAGCGCGCGATGTACTTTTCCATGTGCGCACGTTGCGCCTGCTGCTTCTCGTAGGCCTGTTGCTGCTGGGCCAGACGTTCGGCACGAGCCCGCTCGAAGGCGCTGTAGCCGCCGCGATAGAGAGTGATCTTGCGTTGCTCGACATGGGCGATGTGATCGACCACGGCATCCAGAAAATCCCGGTCGTGGGAAATCAGCAGCAAGGTGCCGGGGTAACTCTTGAGCCAGTCTTCAAGCCACAGAATGGCGTCGAGGTCCAAGTGGTTGGTCGGTTCGTCGAGCAGCAGCAGGTCCGAGGGGCACATCAATGCCTGCGCCAGGTTCAGGCGCATACGCCAGCCACCGGAGAAACTGCCGACCTGACGCTCCATCTGTTCGTTGGTGAAGCCCAGCCCGGCCAGCAGCTTGCGAGCGCGTGCGTCGGCGGTATAACCGTCGGCGCTGTCGAGCTCCGAATGCAGACGGGCCTGAGCGGCACCGTCCTGCGCGGCTTCGGCCTCGGCCAGCGAGCTCTGTACCTCGCGCAGGCGCTCGTCGCCATCGAGCACGTAATCCACGGCCAGGCGTTCGAGCGTGTCGACCTCCTGGCGCATGTGCGCGATACGCCAGTCGGCGGGCAGCAGGCAGTCGCCGGCATCCGGCGTCAGCTCTCCACGCAGCAGGGCAAACAGGCTGGATTTACCGGCGCCATTGGCACCGATCAGACCGGCTTTATGGCCGGCGTGCAGAGTCAGCTCGGCGTCTTCTAGCAGACGTTGCGGACCACGCTGTAAGGTAAGGCTTTGAAGTCGAATCATAATGGCGGCGGAGTCTACCAGCTTCGTCCTGAACAGGTGGATCACTATGCCTTCAGCGCTCTGGAGTTTCACCCTCGATTTCTACGCCCGACCGGGTGTGGAACAGGCTTGCCTGACGCTGCAAGCCAACGGGGCCAACGTGTGCATGGTGCTTTGCGGGGTGTGGCTGGGCACGCGCGACGTGGCGTGCGATGCTCAGCGAGTAGCGCAAATAAAGCAGTTGGCGACACCCTGGCATGACGATGTGGTGCGTCCGTTGCGGGATTTGCGTAACCAATGGCGCCATGCGGCGCTTGAAGACGCACAGCTCAGTGCGTTGCGAATGAAGGTCAAGGCGCTGGAACTGGAGGCCGAACAGGGTCTGATGATGAAGCTTGAGGCACTGACCGGGGACTGGCCGGCGGGTGAGGCGAGGAATGCAGAGGAGTGGCTGCTCGAACTTGCCGAAGGGGACGCAGAAAAAAACCGCGATGCGCTGCATGTGCTGCGCATCGCGGTTGGACTTGCCGTCGACCAGACTTAGGAAGCGCTGGTTGGCGTTGCGCCGTTGGCAGGTGTTGCCGGTGCGGCGGCTGGCGCGGCAGGTGCAGGCGTTGTCGGCTTGGCTGCAGCAGGCGCTGGCGTGGCCGGTTTGGCGGCGGCTGGCTTCACGGCAGGCTTGGCCGCAGGTTTGGCGACAGGCTTGGCTGCTGCTTTCACAGGTGCCTTGGCAGGTGCTTTGGCCGGAGCCTTGACGGGCGCTTTCACAGGCGCTTTCGCCGCAGGTTTGGCGGCCGCCGCTTTTGCTGCTGCTGGTTTGGCAGCGCTGCTGGCGGTGGTCTTGGCAACCGGCGCCTTGGTGGCAGCAGGCTTGGCCGCGGCCGGTTTAGCAGCAGTTGTCCTGGCTGCAGCAGGCTTGGCGGCCGTTGTCTTGGCTGCGACAGGCTTGGCTGCTGCAGTCGCCCGGGGGGCCGGTTTGGCAGCGGCTTTTACCGGGGCCTTGGCAACAGCAGTTTTTGCGGCTGGCTTGGCAGCTGCGGAAGGCTTGGCGGCGGCCTTGGCGACTGGCTTGGCGGCGGCTGTTTTAACCGGCGCTTTCGCTGCGGTTTTTGCCGGGGCTTTGGCAGCAGGTGTCTTGGCGACCGCTTTCGGTGCGACAGGCTTGGCATCGCGAGTAGTCAGGATCTTGCCGACCGCCTCTTTCACGCGACCAATACCCTGGGCCAGTTTCAGGCTTTCCTGGGCATCACGCTTGAGGTGCAGGATGTAAGTGCGGGTTTCGGTCTGACGATCCTTGAGAGCGTCCAGCAACTCTTCCAGCTCGGACACGGCGCCTTTGGCCTTGGCCTGCGCCTTGGATTTTCCGGCGGTGGCAGCATCCTGCAACTTGATGCGGGAGTTGTGCAGTTTTTCCTGTGCCTTGCCGCGCTGTTTCTCAAGCTTGGCGAGCAGTTTCTCGGCATCAGCCAAGGCTTGGGAGCAGGCGTCTTCCAGATGTTCAAGCAAGCTGCCCGATAATTGTTGGAGCAAATGCAACGGAGTATTTACTGGCTTCTTTTTGGCCGACATGACTTACCTCCTGGGTGACGAAATTGCGGCTCATACTAGGCTTCTGCGCGCATCGCCGCTAGGGCATCTTGACAGCATCCATGGGGCGCTGTTGCATACTCAGAGAAATGATTGCTCGGCACGATGCAAAGGCATTGTGAAATTCACATCACAAGACTCGTCACTACTCGCGCTGGCGCTGGCATAATCGCTGCCTTCCCAGGCCGGAGAGCATTAATGTCGCGCTACCTGTTAACGTCGTTGTTCCTCTTGCTACCCTTGGCTCAGGCCGCCGAGGCGCCGCCTGCGTCCAGCGACGGCCACGATCTCGCCTACAGCCTGGGTGCAAGCCTCGGCGAGCGGTTGCATCAGGAAGTCCCTGACCTGGACCTCAAGGCGCTGGTAGAAGGCTTGCAGCAGGCCTATCAGGGCAAGCCGCTGGCGCTCAAGCAGGAACGCATCGACCAGATTCTGCGCGAGCATGACGCCGCGATCGCCCAGGCCGAGACTGCCGGTACGGATGCGCCGACCGAGGCGGCCCTCAAGGCCGAGCGCACGTTCATGGACAGCGAGAAGGCCAAGCCGGGTGTGAAGGTGCTGGCTGACGGGATTCTCATGACCGAGCTGACTCCTGGCACCGGCCCCAAGCCCAGTGCCGATGGCCGGGTTGAAGTGCGTTATGTCGGTCGCTTGCCGGACGGCACCATCTTCGATCAGAGCACCCAGCCCCAGTGGTTCCGGCTCGACAGCGTGATCAGCGGCTGGACCAGCGCCTTGCAGAACATGCCGACCGGCGCGAAGTGGCGGCTGGTGATCCCTTCGGATCAAGCCTATGGTGCCGAGGGCGCTGGCGATCTGATCGATCCGTTTACCCCGCTGGTATTTGAAATCGAGCTGGTTGCGGTTTCACAGTAAACGGACGGAAACCGGCGTTCAGAAATGCGAAAGGGTGCAATAAGCACCCTTGGCGTGTAGCACTTGCATCAACCAGGTCACACCTGAGCGGCGATCTCTTCCTTGTGCGAGTTATGCAGGACTTCAATCAGGCAGTCTTCCAGCTCGAAACGCTCGTGCAGCAATTGCCCCAGCTGGTTGAATTCCCGGGCCACCGCCGTCGCATCCGAGCAGTCGCCCTTGTCGCAGCGATCATTGAACGTCAGCGCAAACTTGGTAATGAAGTCCAGACGCGGATAGATCGTGTCTGCCAGTTCGAGCCCACGTTTGTCGTTGAACGCTCGCGCTTCATCACCCAGTTGTTCGTAAACCTCGAAGTGCCCGGCGGAGACGTAATCCACAAGAATGCCGCAAAAGTTCTGCAAGCCTTCGCGGTCGGCTGCCAGCGCTGCGGGCGTGTCGCCCAGTGCATCGTAGGCTTCGACCAGTTTGAGACGGCTTTGAAGCCAGCGATCAATCAGCTTGTTCACCCCGCCCCAGCGTTCCTGAGCATTCTGACAACTTTCCAGCATGGTCTTCTCTCTTCCCTTCAGGGGCATGCAGTCCTGGGCCGGTCCTGGTAGTTGGCCGGGACCTGACCTGATAAATGCGTCAGGACAGCATATTTCCAGTGACGCGTGCGGCCCAGATTATGCCCGCTCGACAAGGCCATCAAGGTACGCAGGAGATAAAGTTCATACAAGCGTTTAATAGCCGCCCCGATCTCTGGTCGCCAGCCAGTGGCTCAATTCGCTGAAAAGAGGATACAGCGGCAGCAGCGCCAGGCCTGTAAATGCCAGCAGACTCCACTCTGGCAGGCTGATACCGAACAGGGTCCAGGTGATTTCGGCGCAAAACAGCGCGTCGCTTCGCAGCCGGTCGATGCACATATCCAGGGAGAGCAGGCTCAATATTTGCTCCAGTCTGGTAATGAACGGTATCAATTGATCGGCCGAAGCGGTTTGCAGCCACACCTGTGTGCCTGCGCCAGCAAGCCCTGCCAGGGCGACCAGCAGAAGCCCCAGGCTGTAGCGGCGCGTGCCGGTCGGGCCTGGCGCGTGGCAGGCAGCACAGAGCGCCAGCACCCCACAGGCGATGAATGCAGCTCGCTGCACCATGCACAGAGTGCAAGGGTCGAGACCTACGGCTTGCTGCAGGTAAAAGGCGACGCCAATGATTGATGCACAGGCCAGCGATGCCAGGAAGAACAGGAAGCGTGTGCGAGCCAGATACATGGCAAATCCGTAACAAAGGACGAGACGATTACGGTAGAGGAAAGGGTGCGGCGCATTCAAGGTGGCGGCGTACGGATGCGTCGCTGTTTACCGAGGAAAAAGAACACGCCGCTGCGTGGTTCTTTTACACATGGATGTAGGACGATTCTCACGCATTGATCTTGACGGGCTGGTGAGGCAGCACGGAGAGCCCTCACCGAGGACTCTCCGGCGGATTCAGGCCTTGGTCAGAACCGGCAAGGGGCGCGACAGGAGGCGCTCGTCGAGCAGGCCCAGACCTTCCTGAAACAGCTGATTGCTGCGATCCGTCTCACCCAGTTGGCCGAGCAGGCGAGCCAGCTCGGCGCAGGTTTCGGGATTGCGTTCCAGGCGCAGACTGCTCTCCAGATAATCCCGCGCCTTGCCCCACAGGCGGCCTTGCAGACAGATACGTCCCAGGCTCAGCAACAGGCTTGGATCAGCAGGATGCTGCTTGAGCCAGCCCTCCGCCGTTTGCAGCTGCTTCAACGGGTCGTTGCCGCGAACCAGTCCATACAGACGCGCCAGATGGCTGTTGTACTCGCGCTTGAGGGCGCTACGAAGCACTTCTTCTGCCTGGGCTTCGGCACCCAGACGGCGCAATTGATCGGCATACGCCAGCACCAGTTGCGGCTCCTGACGTTGCGCAGAACCCAGCCCCTGCCAGGCGCTTTCCAGTGAAGGCAGACCGGTCGGTGCGCCTTCGATGCCTTCGCGGTACGCCGCCAGGCTAAGGTTTTCGCCCCAGGCGCGGCGTTCCAGCTCGGCCAGTTCCTTGGCTGGCAGGACCTTGTCCTTGCGCAGCTCCGGCATCAGACGGACCACATCGGACCAGTCACCACGTTGCTGATACAGGCGTTGCAGTTGACGAAGCACCTGAGGGTTGTGCGGATGACGCTCTTTCATGGCCAGCAGTGTGGTCAGCGCACCTTCGGTGTCGCCACGGTCCTGCTGCAGTTGAGCGTGATTCAGGGCAATCGCCAGCTCGGCTTGTGGCTGACGCTCGAGCGCGCGTTCCAGCAAGGCGTCGCAGTCTTCGTAACGGCCCTGCTCGTTGGCAGCACGTGCAGCGCCGATGTAGTAGAGCAGCGGATGCGTATCGGCTTCGGCGGCGCGTTGCAGATGACGTTGGGCGCTGGACCAGCGTCCCTCGGCAAGGTCCATCTGGCCTTGCTCGATAGCTATTTGCACGCGACGACGGCGGTTGCGGCGCGACCATGGGTTGACCACGCGGCCTGAGGTCGTCAGCAGGGTGATCAGCAGCCTCAGCAGTGCGATCACCAGTAACGCAACGACCAGCAACGCCAGGGTTGCCCACAGACTCGATTCATAGCGGAAGTTCTGATAGGCGATCAGGACATAGCCGGAATGCTCGGCGATGGCGACCCCGATCAGCGCCGCAGCGGCGATCGCGATGAATAACAGCACATAGAAGCGCTTCATCGGCTGGTCCCCTGTTGCGCCTCGGCTGGCTGGCCGGCAGCGTGACGGCGTTCAAGGTAGGCCTGCACGGCGCTCAGGGTTGGTGCCAGATCCGGTGTCTTCACCGATACCGGCTGGCTGGCAACGGCATCAAGCCCTTGGCCGAGCGCCTTGCCCTGTGGGTCGTCCTGATCGAAGTTGGCTTTCAGAACGCTCTGCGCTTCGGTGATGGCCTTGGAATAAACCTCGGGCTCGCCGTTAAGCGCTGCCCACTGCGCCTGCTCCAGCGCCAGGCTCAGGGCCAGGCGCACCTGCGAAAGGCTCTGGCCGGCGAGTACCGGGCGGATGTCCTTGTCGGCGTTGAAATCGATGCGGAAGTAATGGGAGATCTCGTCCCACCACTGCGACCAGCGGCTGGTTTCGGTCTTGTCAGCGGTCAGCCCCATAAGCGACTCGCCCTTGTCTGCGTATTCGGGAGCCAGCTTGTTGAGCTGTACAGCCTGCTCACGCAAGGCAGCCAGTTGCAGAAACAGCCCGGTGCGGTCCGGCTGCTCGACGCTGCGCAGGGCGGCAAGGCTCTTGGCCAGTTGCTCGCGGGCAGCGAAGGAGCCTGGATCATCCTGCTCACGCAGAATTTCGTCGGCACCCTGAACCAGCGCCTGCGCACTGTTGATGTCCTGCAGCGCTGAAAGGCGCAGGCTGGCCAGACGCAGCAGATGTTCGGCCTCGGCCAGACGCCAGTCCTTGCGGCTCGCCCCCAGCACGGTTTCGAGTCGCTGGCTGAGACGCTGCTGATCGCCTTGCAGTTGCGCGACCAGACGGCGGCTGTCTTCCAGTTGGTTGGCTGGCGGGAATTGCGCGATACGTGCGCTCAGTTGCTGGTCATTCTGCGCCAGCACCAGGGTCTGTTCGGCGATGTCCTCGACCTGTCCGCGCTGTTGCTGGTGCCCGGCCTGCAACATGCGCAGTTGCCAGACTCCCCAGCCGGCGACGGCGATACCGGCAATTGCCAGCAGCAAGGCCAGGAATACCAGGCCACTGTTGCGGCTGCCGGTGCGCTCGGTGCGGACTGGCTCAGGCTTGGATGCAGGCGTTTTCAACACCGATTCTTCGTCTTTAGGCAAGGCTGTTTCGCTCACGTATCCCATCCTTTGCATTTTGGCGTAATAGCGTAAACGACAGGTGTCGATCATTACGCCTTGACGGCAGGCTGAGGTTGTTCCCGCAACGCTGCCAGCAATGCCGCGGCGCTGGCGCCACGACAATCAATAACGGTCCGTGCTCCGGCTGCTCGCGCAATGCTGGCAACCCGGGGGCTCGGTACAAACAGCGGCAGATCGGCCAGGTCCGGCCATGAATCCCCCGCCAACTGAAGCAAATGTTCAAAACCCTGCCCACTGCTGACCACCAGCCCGTTCAAGCGTTCCACCGCGACACGTTGCGCCAGGGCGCCGGGCGCATGCTGCGGCAGGTAGCGACGATACAGCGGCAGGTAATCAACGCCCACCCCCAGCCCGCGCAGTTGCTCGGCCAACAGTTCGCGTCCCTCGTCACCGCGCATGATCAACACACGGCTTCCCGGTACGGCAATCGCCTGTTTGAGGCGCGGCAGTTCAAGCAAGGCTTCGCTGTCGTCGCCCTGCTCCGGCCAGCTCGCATCGAGCCCGTAATCGACCAGTATCTGCCCGGTTGCTGAACCCACACTGAACCAGGGTTGCAGGGGCGGTTGCGGCCATACTTCGTCGATCAGTTCGATGGCCAGTCGCGCGGCCGGCTTGCTGACCACGATCACTGCACAATAATTGAGCAGCTCGAAAATGATCGAACGCTGTGCAGGCGTCAAGGGCAACGGCTCGGTTTCAAGCAGCGGCAGGCTGCTGCTGAAGATACCTGCCTCGGCCAGCACCCTGGCCAGCGCTGCCGACTCTTCGGCCGGGCGGGTCAGCAGCAGACGCCAGCCCCTCATTCGTTATTGGCCTCGCCGTAGACCGCTTTCAGAATCTCGGCGGCGCCCTGCTCCAGCAGCGCTTCGGCCACCTGCACACCCAGTGCCTGGGCGGATGTCTGGGGCGCCCGGGCATCTGCGTGCAGCAACACGCTGCCGGACGGATCGCCCACCAGGCCGCGCAACCAGACGTCATCGCCTTCCAGTACGGCGTAGCAGGCGATCGGCACCTGACAGCCACCGTTGAGGTGCTTGTTCAGCGAACGCTCGGCAATCACGCGCACGGCGGTGTCTTCGTGGTGCAGAGGGGCAAGCAGTGCATGAATTTCGGCGTCGACGCTACGGCATTCGATACCCACCGCGCCTTGGCCACCGGCTGGCAGGCTGTCATCGACGCTGATCGCCGAGGTGATGCGGTCTTCGAAACCCAGGCGGATCAGGCCGGCGGCGGCGAGGATGATGGCGTCGTACTCACCGGCATCGAGCTTGGCCAGACGGGTATTGACGTTGCCGCGCAGGAAACGGATCTGCAGGTCGGGTCGACGCGCCAGCAATTGGGCCTGACGGCGCAGGCTGGAGGTGCCGACAATGCTGCCCGCCGGCAACTGGTCCAGGCTGGCAAAGGTGTTGGAGACGAATGCATCGCGCGGGTCTTCACGCTCGCAGATGCAGAACAGGCCCAGGCCTTGTGGAAAATCCATCGGCACGTCTTTCATCGAATGCACGGCGATGTCGGCGTTGTTTTCCAGAAGCGCGGTTTCCAGTTCCTTGACGAACAGGCCTTTGCCACCGATTTTCGACAGCGGGGAGTCGAGCAGTTTGTCGCCACGGCTGACCATGGGCACCAGCGTCACGAGCAGACCGGGGTGGGCCTGTTCCAGGCGGGCCTTGACGTATTCTGCCTGCCAGAGTGCCAGCGCGCTTTTGCGAGTGGCGATGCGGATTTCGCGAGAGGACATTGAACAATCCGTACTGAGTGAATGCGACGGATAATAACAGCTCAATCCCGGTCAGGGCGGCTTCGGCGCCGATTGGGAATTGCTTCAGACACTAAGCCGATCAATCAATCGGCAGTGCCTGAGGGGCGCATGAGGAAGGCTGCCCGCGGGCCAGCCGAAAAACACATGAATCCGGGATTGCCCCCCGTTCCATGAATCGGCCCGCGCGCAGAGGCTCCAGAGCGGCGAAGCGCTAGAGCTGCTGCATCATTTTGCGGACACCGGCGACGTGGCGGCGGCTGACGATCAACGCATCGCCATTGAGGCCTCTGAGGAACAGCTGGAAATGCCCCAGCGGGGTGCGCTGCAACCGTTCTATTCGCTCGCGGGCCACCAGCGCATTGCGGTGGATGCGCACGAAACGGTCACCGAATTCGTCTTCCAGTGCCTTGAGCGGTTCGTCCAGCAGCACTTCGCCGCCTTCATGACGCAAGGTCACGTACTTGTGATCGGCGATAAAGTAGATCACCTGATCCAGGGGAATCAGCTCGATGCCTTTGCGGGTACGCGCGCTGATGTGGCTGCGTGGCCCTGATCCGCTTTCGGCAGCCGGGCGGGTCAACGCCGCCAGTTGCACACGGTTCGGCCGCTCGGCTTTGCGCAGCGCTTCGACAAGGTGCTCGGACCGCACAGGCTTGACCAGATAGCCCACCGCGCTGACCTGGAAAGCTTCCAGTGCGAATTCATCATGGGCGGTGCAGAAGACCACTGCAGGCGGTGCTTCCCGCTCGCACAGCCGCGCTGCGACCTGGAGGCCATCGAGACCCGGCATGCGGATATCGAGCAGCACTACGTCCGGTTTGTGGGCCTCGATCAGCGCCAAGGCTTCTTCGCCATTGGACGCGCTGGGTTCCAGTACTCGATAACCCTCGATTTCATTGACCATGCGGCTCAATCGCTCGCGGGCCAGGGGTTCGTCATCAACGATCAGGACATTCATATAGCTCTGGCTTCCTGCGTGAGTCTCGCACAAGGATAGCGTAGACAGGTGTAGTGACGACCGTCACGGCGCTCCACGCTCAGACTGGCGTGCGGGCCAAAAAGTGCCGCAATTCGTGCGCCTATATTCGTCAGAGCTTGCTGAGTACCGTTGGAAGTCTGCCGATTGGCAACTTCTTCATAGGGATTGCTGACGCTCAATATGAACTCTCCCCCTTCATAGTTCGCTTCGACTGTTACAACGCCCCCTTCGACCCGCGGAGCAATGCCATAAATCAAAGCGTTTTCAAGTAATGGCTGCAAGGTTAGCTGGGGGATCGGCAAGTCCTCGGGAATTGCGCTCACCCTCCAGTCCAACTGTAGACGCTCGCCAAGACGATATTGCTCAATCGATAAATATCGTTTTGCCAATGCCAGCTCTTCACCCCATGTCACCAGGCTGCCCGGCTTGGCCAGACTGGCGCGAAACAGGTCCGAAAGATCCAGCACCGCCTGCTCGGCCTTGACCGGGTTGCTGGCCACCAGACTGGCGATACTGTTGAGTGTGTTGAAGAGGAAATGCGGGCGGATGCGCGCTTGCAGCGATTCGATTCTGGCGCGCAGTTCGCCCTGTTGCTGCTTGCGCCACTGACTCTGCAGATAGAAATAGCGCAGCATCAGGGCCGACATGATCAGGGCAATCGTCGAGTAGCGCAGATAACGCTCGACCATGCCGCTGACCGAAATCCGCCCGGTAAGCTGACAGACATCGGTAACGGCTGTGCACAACAGCGTCAGGCCGACCACCAGAAGGCAACTGAGCATGCCTGCCAGCCCCGGCGTCAATCGCGCCAGCCAGGGCCGCAAGCCGCACAGCAGCGCCGCGGACAGTAGCACGATCCATTGCACGAACAGCGACATCAACGCCAGGCGTACCCAGTCGAAGCCGCTGCGCATCGGTTCCACCAGCACCAGAACCAGCACCAGCAGCTCCGCCAGCACGACGAGCACCAGCAATGCCTGCGGCAGGCACAGTTCAGGGAGGAAAAAGTCTTTGCCGGGCGCGGGCCGGGCGTCGTGTTTCACAGGTTCGATTCGCATGACTCCAGTCTCTGCCCTGGCCTCGTCAGCGGCAAGCTGTCCGGGGATAAATATGCATCAACCCTGTTATCATCGCGTTCGTTCTTGTGCCAGGTATCGGGCACGTCACTTTCCAGTCAGCAACGAGCGAATCCATGAGCACCGACAAGACCAACCAGTCCTGGGGCGGCCGCTTCAGTGAACCCGTCGACGCGTTTGTCGCGCGTTTCACCGCCTCCGTCACCTTCGATCAACGCCTGTATCGCCACGACATCATGGGCTCCATCGCCCACGCCACAATGCTGGCCAAGGTGGGCGTACTGACCGACGCCGAGCGCGATACCATCGTTGACGGCCTGAACACCATCCAGGCCGAGATCGAGGCTGGCCAGTTCGACTGGCGCGTTGATCTGGAAGACGTGCACATGAACATTGAAGCACGCCTGACCGACCGCATCGGTATCACCGGCAAGAAACTGCACACCGGTCGCAGCCGCAACGATCAGGTCGCCACCGATATCCGTCTGTGGCTGCGCGACGAAATCGACCTGATCCTCAGCGAAATCACCCGTCTGCAGCAAGGCCTGCTGGGCCAGGCCGAGCGTGAAGCTGAAACCATCATGCCCGGTTTCACCCACTTGCAGACGGCCCAGCCGGTAACATTCGGTCACCATATGCTGGCCTGGTTCGAAATGCTCAGCCGCGACTACGAACGTCTGGTCGACTGCCGCAAGCGTCTCAACCGCATGCCGCTGGGCAGCGCGGCACTGGCGGGCACCACCTACCCGATCGACCGCGAGCTGACCTGCACACTGCTGGGCTTCGAGGTGGTGGGCGGCAACTCGCTGGACGGTGTATCGGATCGCGACTTCGCCATCGAATTCTGCTCGGCTGCATCCATCGCAATGATGCACCTGTCGCGCTTTTCGGAAGAGCTGGTGCTCTGGACCAGTGCGCAGTTCCAGTTCATCGACCTGCCGGACCGCTTCTGCACCGGCAGCTCGATCATGCCGCAAAAGAAAAACCCTGACGTCCCCGAGCTGGTTCGCGGCAAGAGCGGCCGTGTGTTCGGCGCCCTGATGGGCCTGCTGACCCTGATGAAAGGCCAGCCGCTGGCGTACAACAAGGACAACCAGGAAGACAAGGAGCCGCTGTTCGACGCCGCCGACACACTGCGTGATTCGTTGCGTGCGTTCGCCGACATGATACCGGCGATCAAGCCCAGGCACGCAATGATGCGTGAAGCGGCGCTGCGCGGCTTCTCGACCGCCACCGATCTGGCCGACTATCTGGTCCGCCGTGGTCTGCCGTTCCGTGATTGCCACGAAATCGTTGGTCACGCGGTGAAATACGGTGTGGAAACCGGCAAGGACCTGGCAGAGATGAGCCTGGAAGAGCTGCGTCAGTTCAGCAACCAGATCGAACAGGACGTCTTCGCCGTGCTGACCCTGGAAGGCTCGGTGAATGCCCGTGACCACATCGGCGGCACCGCCCCCGAACAGGTCCGCGCCGCCGTGGTTCGCGGCCAGGAACTGCTGGCCGGGCGCTAAACATACCCCGCACAGCCCCTGATGACGCGGAGCATTGGCACGATAGAAATCTCAAGGTTTTCATCGTTCCCATGCTCCGCGTGGGAATGCGCTTCTTGACGCTCTGCGTCCTGTCCTGAGCGTGCGTAGCGCCACGGATATGTGACGCAGAGCGTCACGACCTGCATGCCAACGCGGAGCATTGGCATGATAGTGATCTCAAGTTTTCATCGTTCCCATGCTCCGCGTGGGAATGCGCTTCTGGACGCTCTGCGTCCTGTCCTGAATGTGCGCCGCAGAGCGTCACGAAACGACCGTGTTCTCGTGCACCTATCATTCCTACAACTCTTTCAGCACCTGCCGATTTCCCTCCAGCGCACCCCGCCGCTATCATCCCCGCTTCTTGTGGGGGACTTATCCGATGCTCAATGGCCTGTGGCTTGGTTTTTTTGTCGTGGCGACGATTTCCGCGCTGGTGCAGTGGCTGGTGGGCGGCAACGCCGGCATTTTTGCCGCGATGGTCGAAAGTATCTTTGCCATGGCCAAGCTGTCGGTCGAGGTCATGGTGCTGCTGTTCGGCACGCTGACTCTATGGCTGGGCTTTTTGCGCATCGCCGAGAAGGCCGGCATCGTCGACTGGCTGGCCAAGGTTCTCGGGCCGCTGTTTCTGCGCCTGATGCCGGAGGTGCCGCCCGGCCACCCTGCGCTCGGGCTGATCACCCTCAACTTCGCCGCTAATGCCCTGGGGCTCGACAACGCCGCCACGCCGATCGGCCTGAAGGCCATGCGCTCGCTACAGGAACTCAACCCCAGCAAGACCGCCGCCAGTAACGCGCAGATCCTCTTTCTGGTGCTCAACGCCTCATCCCTGACCCTGCTGCCGGTAACGATTTTCATGTACCGCGCCCAGCAGGGTGCGCCTGACCCGACCCTGGTATTCCTGCCGATCCTGCTGGCCACCAGTGTCTCGACCATCGTCGGTCTGCTGTCGGTCGCGTTCATGCAACGTCTGCGTCTGTGGGACCCGGTGGTGCTCGCCTACCTCATCCCCGGCGCCCTGCTGCTGGGCACCTTCATGGCCTTTCTCGGCACACTGTCGGCGGCTGCGCTGGCGGGTCTGTCGTCGATTCTGGGCAACCTCACGCTGTTCGGCCTGATCATGATGTTTCTGATCATCGGCACGCTACGCAAGGTGCTGGTCTACGAGGCCTTCGTCGAAGGTGCGAAGGAAGGCTTCGACGTCGCCAAGAGCCTGCTGCCTTATCTGGTCGCCATGCTCTGCGCCGTGGGCGTGCTGCGCGCATCCGGCGCGCTGGACTTCGGTCTGGAAGGCATTCGGCATCTGGTGCAGTGGCTGGGGCTGGACACGCGCTTCGTCGATGCGCTGCCGACCGCCATGGTCAAGCCCTTCTCGGGCAGCGCCGCCCGTGCCCTGTTGATCGAAACCATGCAGACCCAAGGCGTGGACAGCTTCGCTGCATTGGCCGCTGCCACGATTCAGGGCAGTACCGAAACCACGTTCTACGTGCTTGCCGTGTACTTCGGCGCCGTAGGCATTCAGCGCGCCCGCCATGCTGTGGGCTGCGCGCTGCTGGCCGAGTTTTCCGGCGTCGTGGCCGCGATCTTCGTCTGCTACTGGTTCTTCGGCGCGACCGCCTCCTGAAACATTACTGCGCCGGAACCTGAGGCGCAGATTCAGCGGGGGCTGGCTCTGCAGGCGCAGCCTCCTGCTTCTCCTGTTTCGGCTCAGTTGCAGGGGCTGATTCAGGTGTAGCCTCTTCGGCCGAGTCGCCGCCTGGCTTGAGCTTGATTATCCGTCCGGTAGGCCGCTTCACTGCCGGTTGATCATCGTCAGTGACCACAAAACGCAGCACGCCTATCATCTGGCCGTCTTCGGTCAGCACCCTCACCTGCCAGCGTCCTGTCACGTCCTCCGGGAAGTTCTGCTTGCGCGTCCAGGCGCGATAGCCTTCCTTGCGGCCGCCGTGGATATCCAGCGCGATGCGGTCCATCTCTTCGCCTTCATGCCACCACACATGGTAGATACGCTCGTCCAGGCCACGCGGCGCATTGATGGCGGTGTACGCATACAGGCCGCCGTTGCGCAGCTGCTTGGCGCTGATCAGCGAAATGCTGTCGCCCGGCGTACGGTTCTTGTTATCGAAGTCCGGGCTCACCGCCACTTCGGTCAACCACAGCGTCGCAGGCGGCACCCAGGAGCGCAGCAACCAGCCCGCCGCGCCGATGGCCAGGATGATGCTGATCACGGCCAGTGCGCTGCGCCAGGTGTTGAGCGGAAAGTTCGACATCAGGCTGGGCGCCGACAGCAGCATCGCCACGCCCAGGGCCAGTTTGTAACTCTCGGCGGTGGTCAGGTGCAGGATGATCGGCAGCGCGGTCAGCAGTGCGGCGAACAGCGTCAGTGTGTGCAGCGTCATGAACAGCCAGCGCCTGGGCGCCAGCCATTTGTAGTAGAGAGGGTCGATGATCGAGATCAGCCCGGCGGCCCCGAGCACCGCAGTGAACACCGCCTGACCACTGTTCCAGGTGGTGGTGATGAAAAAGAACGGCAGCACGAAGAACAGGCTTTCCTGATGAATCATCTGCGTGCCGTAGCGCAACAAACCCTGCGGGATCTCGCGGCCCAGTGCCTTGTTGAGCAACCCGACCATGGTGTTTTCGACCATCAACCACAGCCAGCTGATCAGCATCACCACCGCGATCCAGGTGGCCAGCCCTGCCTGGCGATCGACCAGAATGAAACTGGCGATACCGGAAACGAAACCAAACGCTGCAATGAGCCCCGGATAGCGCTGCATCAAGTTGAGCACGGGTGTCACATAGCGATTCACGTCAAGCATCGGAGGGGTCACTCGGTTCTGTTCATACAAAAAACGCGCAGCGTAACAACGCGGCGCGGAGCCTGCACCCTGGTGCAGTTCGGCGTCAGGATTCTATGTGCTGCGTATACGCCAGCGCCACAAGGCCAGCAGTGCGATGAAACCCAGTACCCCGCCAATCAGCCAATACAGGCCGTCATAACTGAACAGCGGCTTTTCAATGCGCATGTAACCCGGCTGGGCAAGCAATTGGCGCAGCGCCTGATTGGCTGTCTCCAGCTTCACCGCCTTGATACGCTTGGTCGGATCCTCGAAGCGCCCGTTTTCATAATCGTTGAGCGCGCTCCAATAGTAGTCCGCCAGCGCGCTATTGCCTTGTGTAGCCCATGACTGCCGATCAATGGCAAGCTGTTGCAG
This sequence comes from Pseudomonas sp. P135, assembly GCF_020312125.1. NCBI lineage: Bacteria > Pseudomonadati > Pseudomonadota > Gammaproteobacteria > Pseudomonadales > Pseudomonadaceae > Pseudomonas > Pseudomonas sp. P135. Next base: position 3,586 of record NZ_JAGPYR010000010.1, on the reverse strand, counting down.
CCGCGCAAACGTAGCGGGCTGCATGCCGTCTTTTTGCAGGCGTTCGACCAGAGCGCGAATGTCGCGCTCGGCCTCATCGGCATCATCACGCTCGACATCGGCGTTCAGGCTCAGAAACCCGACATCGCCAAACACTTCGCGCTCTGCAGAAGGCCCGTAGGACAGACTGTGTTTCAGGCGCAGCTCAGTGTAGAGCGTCCAGTCCAGATAGGCTTTGACCAGATCCCAGGTTTCGTCGTGCTGATCGTCGAGCTGCGGCTCGGGGTAGATCAGGTGCAGCTTGGCACTCTCGCCCAGCCCGCCGCGTTCAAGCTCGCGGCGCGGTTCGGCCGAGCCGTTGCCTTGCGCCAGTGGCGGGTGGTCGATCGGGTCAGTGGGGGCGAGCTTGCCGTAGGTGCGCTCCAGATAGGCTGGCAGCAGCTTGTCCAGATCACCCACCACAATCAGCGTCATGTTGTTGGGGGCGTACCAGTTGGCGAAGACGTCTTCGATGTGCTCCAGCTTGATGCCGTCCACCTCGGGGCGTTCGGCGCATTTGAGGCCCAGTTCCACCGCTAACTGACTGCTGGCGCTGCGCCCGGAATCTCGTCGGTCAAGCAGGCGCTGCAAGTGGGAAAAGTGCCCGCCATCTTCGCGCTCGACCACGCGTTTGACGCCATCCAGCCGCGCCTGGCTCAGCTCGGTTTTGGTCATGATCTCCAGCAGCAGGTCGAGCACCTTGCGCTGGTTGCGCGCAGGCGCTTCGATCACGAAGGTGGTGTCGGCGTTGCTGGTGAAGGCGTTCCACTCGCCGCCCAGTGCCTGCATACGCTCTTCCAGCCCGCCTTCACCGCTGTCATCCACGCCGCTGAACAACAAGTGTTCCAGCAGATGCGGCAGTTCCTTGTCCTGGCACGGGAAATCATCGAAGCCGATACCCACCACCAGGCGGATGGCGACATGACCCTTGTCGTCACCGGGTTTGAGAATGACTTGCAAACCATTGGGCAGCAGGTAGCCCTCGACCTGAAGACGGTCAAGGGCGAATGAGGGGAGTGAACCGAGGAGCAGACAAGCGAACAGCAGGCAACGCATAAAACAGCTTTCCTGGCGGGCCGGTATGTTTAACAGACTTCACCTGCGCCCTTACGTTCAGAGTGATCTGTCGGCCTCGACCTCGCTCGACAAGGCGCCTGTGTCAGCGGTTTCCAGCACCACGTAGGCGCTGCTGCAGAACAGCGAGTTCAGACGCTTCATGTCGGCAATCAGTTCCAGGTGCAGCGAACTGGTTTCGATACTCTGGACCACCTTGTTGCGCAGGCGGCTGACATGGGCGTGTGCCAGGCGTCGCTCCTCGGCCCTGAACTGACGCTTTTCGCGCAATAACTGACGGGCGCTCTCGTGATCGCCGCTGAGGAACACCGAGAGGCCCAGACGCAGGTTCGACTGTAATTGAATCTGCAGATCGGCAAGTTCTTCAAGACCGACTTCAGAGAACGACCGGCGATGCGCCGTCTTCTGCTGCTGGATCTTGCGCAGCATGCGTTCGATCAGGCCGCTGGCCAGTTCCAGGTTGATGGTCAGCTCGATGATCTCGGCCCAGCGCCGGTTATCGTGCTCGCCGAGGTCTTCACGCGGCATCTGCGCCAGGTACAGCTTGATCGCGCTGTACAACGCTTCGACGTCGTCGTTGAGGCGGCGCACTTCCTGGGTCACTGCGGTTTGCGTGCCGCGCAGCACCGCCAGCATCGAGGCGAGCATGCTTTCGATCAGATCGCCCATACGCAGGGTTTCACGCACTGCGTTGGCCAGCGCAAGGCTGGGCGTCGACAGGGCGGTCAGGTCCAGATGACGCGGTTTGGCCAGGCCGCCGACTTCGTTCTGTTGCGGCAGCAGATACGAACAGAGCCGCGCCATTGGAGCCACGGTAGGCAGCATGATCAGGCAACGCACCGTGTTGTAGAGCAGGTGAAAGCCGATCACCAGTTCCTGCGGACTAAAGCCCAGTGTGTCGATCCAGGCAACCAGCGGATCAAGCACCGGAAAGATCAGCAACAGGCCGAACAGCTTGTACAGCAGACTGCCCAGCGCCACCTGCCGACCGGCAACGTTCTGCATGCTGGTACTGAGGAAGGCCAGCAGGCCGCTGCCGATATTGGCCCCGATCACCAGGCCGATCGCCACCGGCAAGCCAATGACCTCGGTGCCCGCCAGTGTCGCCGTCAGCAGCACTGCTGCCAGGCTGGAATAGGAGATCAGCGCGAACATGGCGCCCACCAGCGCATCCAGCAGCAGGTCGCCGGTCAGCGAGGCGAACAGCACCTTGACCCCCGCGGCCTGGGTGATCGGTGCAGCGGCCGCGACGATCAACTGCAAGGCCAGCACGATCAGGCCCAGACCAATACCGACCCGCCCCAGTTGGCCGGCACGGGTCTGCTTGCGCGACAGAAAGAACACCACGCCAAGGAAAATCAGCAGCGGTGACAGCCATGACAGATCGAAGGTCAGCACGCGAGACATCAAGGCGGTGCCGACATCGGCGCCAAGCATGATCGCCAGCGCAGGCGTCAGCGTCATCAGCCCCTGGCCGACAAACGATGTCACCAGCATGGCGGTGGCGTTACTGCTCTGCACCAGTGCCGTCACCAGAATGCCGGCGATGAACGCGAGCGGTCGTTTGGACATGTTCTGGCTGAGCACACGACGAAGTTGTGTACCGTAAACACGAAGGATGCCAGTGCGCACGATATGCGTGCCCCAGATCAGCAGGGCGACGGCGGATAGCAAATCGAGCAGGGTCAGCATGCGAAAAGCCCCCTGAGGTTTGCCCATACAGGCGATGAATTGAAAGATGCAGCGTGTAGCGAGCGGGGATGGGTGTAACGCTCTACTAAGCTTTTAGTCGGCCATGGGCCTTGGCGCCAGCATCGCACAGCGTGGATTTCATTGAAATAAAAGTGTCATAAATCAGTGCCCATTCGCGTCTCGTTCTTCACGCTCCCAAATGGGGATGCCCTTTGTAGCGCTTCGCGCCACGTTACACGCTCAAAATCGGACGCAGAGCGTCCAGAACGGCATACCCACGCGGAGCATGGGTACGATGATGTCCTTGAGAGCACCTATCGTTCCTCACGCTCCAGCGTGGGAATGCTCTTCGTGACGCTGCGCGTCATAACTCTGCGCCACGCCACACATTCAGGACCGGACGCAGAGCGTCCAGAGCGGCATACCCACGCGGAGCATGGGTACGATGGTGTTCTTGAGAGCACCTATCGTTCCTCACGCTCCAGCGTGGGACTGCTCTTCGTGACGCTGCGCGTCATAACTCTGCGTCACGCCACACATTCAGGACCGGACGCAGAGCGTCCAGAACGGCATACCCACGCGGAGCATGGGTACGATGATGTCCTTGAGCACCTATCGTTCCCCACGCTCCAGTGGACTGCCCCCAAGAAGTTGGACACCAATCCGACCTAATGGGGGTGTTCAAATGGCCAAGTATTCAGAGCAATTCAAACTCACCGTCGTCAAAGCGTACCTTGAAGGCAACATCGGCTTTCGTAAGGTGGCCAGTCAGTTCTCGATCGATTTCAGCCTGCTTCGACGC